>JAKJDA010000025.1 GCA_022706165.1 Candidatus Hydrogenedentota bacterium
GCCGAGCTTGCGGTTCTCAGTCTTCAGGAAGAATTCGGCCATCTCGATGACGTCGTCGCCGCGATCGCGGAGCGATGGGATATTTATCGGGAAAACGTTCAGTCGGTAGTAGAGGTCTTCGCGAAACCGGCCGCTGGCGACCGCCTGTTTCAGGTCGCGGTTGGTGGCCGCGATAATCCGCACATCGGCGCGACGCGTGCGATCATCGCCGACGCGTTCGTAGCGTTTCTCTTGAAGCACGCGCAGGAGTTTGTTTTGGATGTCAAGAGGGATCTCACCCACTTCATCCAGGAAAAGTGTCCCGCCCTCCGCAGTCTCAAAACGCCCCGCCCGATCCTTCAAGGCTCCGGTAAATGCGCCTTTGACGTGGCCGAAGAATTCGCTCTCGAACAGCTCTCGTGGAATGGAAGCACAGTTAACTCGAACCAGAGGACCGTCTTTGCGTCCGCTACGCCGGTGAATTTCGTGGGCCACGAGTTCTTTGCCGGTGCCCGTCTCCCCGAGAATGAGCACCGAAGCTTCCGTGGGCGCAACCAGCTCAACCTGGCTGACGATGTGCCTGAGCGGGGCGCTTTGGCCGATGAGGTCGCCAAATGCCTTTGCCTCGATGACCGCTTCTTCCAGATAGGAATTCTGAAGCTCGAGTTGCTCTTTGAGACGCTGAATCTCCTCGAAGGCCCGAGCATTGGCAATAGCCGC
Organism: Candidatus Hydrogenedentota bacterium; assembly: GCA_022706165.1. GTDB lineage: Bacteria > Hydrogenedentota > Hydrogenedentia > Hydrogenedentales > SLHB01 > JAKJDA01. Next base: position 700 of record JAKJDA010000025.1, read on the forward strand.
GCCCAATTGGTCGGCAAAAACCCGTCCCCACGACTCTAACCCCCCCGGCCAGTTCCCGCGCGTGAAGCCGGCGCATATGCCAAAAATATTGTCTTTGAACCGAATCGGGCCTACCAAGAACTCTCGGATGCCTTCCTCGACGACCCATTCCATACCCGCGAGCGACGCCGCTGGCTCATCCGAAATCGTCCCGAATTTCGGTTGACCGGACGCCGCAGATTCGCCGATTAGGCCTACGCCCAACGGCACGCGCTCATCGAGGTTTTCGTACGGTCGCGGCCCATTGCCGGAGCCCAACATGGACTTTCCCTTCGCGGCAACCAAGTGCAGGCAACGAGACTGGTCGGGACATTGGGCTCGGCGCGGGCACGTTGTACACAGGTCGCCTATGTCAATCAGCCAGATTTGGACGATGTCCACTGTTTGCGCGGCGCGTTCGACGAATCTCCGAAACACACGATCCAACGAATGCTCGCTGCCAACGTCGACGAGCAACCCGGCTGCGAACCAAGGGTCGAAACGACTATCGCTGTGAAATTCCATGCCTTAATGCTAACAGGACTCGGTCAGAACGTCAATCATGATTCGCATGAATTTTCATACGTTCAATATATCGTACCCGAATCCATTGTGCGTATTATTTTTTAAGTCACTATTTAATAAATGGTTATGAACCATTTCGCGGATTGGCATAGCACGTGCTCTTATTGCATCGGAACCATGAGAGGTAAAAGGCATGGACGAAAAACACGACAGATCGAAACCTTTTCAGGTTGATGCGGAGAATTTCGATTTGGAGGTGCTGCAATCCGAGCAGCCCGTCCTGGTTGGGTTTGTGACGCAGTGGAGTCACCCTTGCCAAATCCTTGTGTCAGTGCTGGATGAGATTGCCTCTTCGTGCGCTGGCGAATTGAAGGTTGCCGTGGTCAACGCTGACGAGAATCCAGATCTGGCCCTGTGGTACGACATCCGAAGTGTCCCCACACTTCTTTACTTCATGGCGGGAAACGTCCGAGGCAAAATTGTCGGGACCGCGACCCAAGGGGCCATTCTGTCCAAACTCGAGGCCATCTCAACCACCGACGCAGTTCCGAGGAGATCCGACAATGCGTAATCTTGCTTGCCCCAGTTTCAAACGACTTATAGGCCTCGTCGCCAAGCGAAAACGGGTGACATGGAGCGTTGTAACGGTCTTGGGTCTGGCCGCGCTGGCGGCGATCCTCGCCTTTTCGCCATTGAAGACGTTCCTGTCCGTACATGGAAATGGCACAGCGTCGGCCGCCGCCAAAGCCGGCGATGATAAGCAAACGGAAGGGGCGCGACCCGCTGAAGAGGAGTGTCTTGTTCGCGCTCAGGTTGTCGGCTCCGTCAAAGATTCGCGGGAGTATGTGTACTCAGGGGAAGTTCGCGGGCGGTACGAGAGCATGTTGGCGTTTCAGGCAGGGGGACGCATTATCAAACGAAACGTGCAACTGGGAGACGTCGTCCACGCCGGAGATATTCTTATGGAAATCGATCCAAAAGATATCAAGGAATCCGTCGCGTTGGCTTCCGCCCAGGTGCGCGCTGCGGAGTCCCAGGTACGGTTGGCGGAGGTCAATCTGGGGCGTTTCCAGCGGCTGCATCGCGACGGCGCGATTCCAAAGCAGCAATTGGATCAGACCCAGACGGCCTACGATGCGGCGTCGGCCGCACGCGATCAAGCCGCCGCGTTGAGGGCCGTGAGCGCCAACCAGCTTGAATACACTCTCCTGCGCGCGGACCAGGATGGCGTTATCGCCGGTGTCATGGCTGAGATTGGCCAAGTTGTCGGGCCTGGTACGCCCGTCATTGTTCTCGTTCGCGAGGGTGACCGTGAAATCGAGATCTCCGTACCCGAAAACAGAATCGACTCGTTGCACAAAGTCAAGGGCATTACGGTTTCTTTTTGGGCGTTGTCGGGAGTCGAACTGATTGGCGAGATCCGTGAGACGGCGCCCATGGCCGATCCCATCTTGCGGACGTACAAGACGCGGATTCGGCTCTTAAGCCCGCCAGCGGACGTCAAGCTCGGCATGACAGCATCCGTTCGCGTGGAAACGGATGATAACGGGGCGCACATCCGCCTAGTCCCGCTATCGGCAATTTACCAGGAAAACGACAAACCAAATGTCTGGCTTGTAAAAGACGGGAAACTCGAATTGCAGCCCGTCGAATTGGATGGCTTCGGCACGGAAACCGTGCGGGTTGTGAGAGGTCTTGAGGACGGCGATGTCGTCGTGACGGCCGGCGTCCACAAACTGACGCGCGGCCAAAAGGTCCGAATTTCAGAAGGCGCCAAGTCATGAACAGCTTCAACCTTACCGATTGGGCGCTGAAACATCGCCAAATCATCCTCTATTTTGTCGTAATGATCTTTGTGGGAGGCGCCATTTCCTATTTGCGACTCGGCCGGATGGAAGACCCGGATTTCACTATTCGCAAGATGGTCGTAGCCGCAGTTTGGCCGGGGGCGAGCGCGCACGATGTTGAAGAGCAGTTGACGGATAAGCTTGAGAAGAAGCTCCAGGACACGCCCGGCCTGGATTACCTGGACAGCTATTCCTATCCCGGAAAGTCCGTGATTTACGTGACTCTGAAGGATGACGCTGTGACTGGAGAGCAGACCCGCGCGATTTGGCAGGAAGTTCGCAACATGGTCAACGACGTCCGGCACACCTTGCCGCAAGGCGTGATCGGCCCATTCTTCAACGACCGTTTTGACGATGTGTTCGGCTGTATCTACGCGCTTACGTCCGACGGGTTTTCCATGGAGGAAATGCGGGCCACGATGGAACGAATCCGCCGGATCGCGCTGGCGGTGCCGAGTGTGCGGAAGGCGGACCTCATTGGCGTTCAGCCCGAGAAGGTTTACATCGAAATCGACAACGCCAAACTGGCCGCATTCGGAGTTGATCCCGCGCTGGTGTTGCATACCATCCAGGCCCAAAATGCGATGACCCCATCCGGAATGCTCGAAACCTCCACAGACAATGTATATCTGCGCGTGTCCGGCATGTTTGACAGCGTGGATAGCCTGCGCGACCTCCCGATTCGCGTCGCGGGAATGGCGTTTCGCCTGAGCGACGTCGCCAAGATTGAGCGCGCGTATGCGGAACCCGCCGAACCAAAATTTTTCTTCAATGGGCGTCCCGCCATCGGGCTCGCGATTTCCATGGAGAAAGGTGGAAACGTCATTACGTTGGGCAAGAACCTTGAAGCCATGGTGGCCGAGGTTAAGAGCCAGCTTCCCCAGGGGATGGAACTTTCGACGGTTGCGAACCAGCCGGAGGTCGTGAAGGAATCCATCAACGAGTTTGTGAAATCACTGGCCGAAGCTGTCGGGATCGTCCTGATCGTGAGCTTTATCAGCCTCGGGTTGCGTTCGGGCGTGGTTGTCGCGCTCTGCATTCCGCTGGTGATCTCGGGCGTATTCGTCTGCATGAACATGCTCGGGATTGACTTGCACAAGATTTCGCTGGGCGCGCTGATCATCGCTTTGGGCCTTCTCGTGGACGACGCCATCATCGCCATTGAGATGATGATTGTGAAACTCGAGCAGGGATGGGACCGCACAAAGGCGGCGTCCTTCGCGTATACAGCGACGGCCTATCCACGGCTAACCGGCGCATTGGTCACCTGCGCAGGTTTTATCCCAGTTGGCTTTTCAAAAGGGACTGCATCCGAGTTTGTCGGCAGCATTTTCTCCGTGGTTACGATTGCGCTCTTGCTTTCATGGGTGGTTGCCGGCGCGGTAACGCCACTGTTGGGATACTACCTGGTGCGGATAAAATCCGCTGCGGGAGGCGGCGAACACCACGATATCTATGATACCCCCTTCTACCGCTTCTTCAGGCGTATGTTGGCATGGTGTCTGCGGCACAGGGGGCTGGTGCTTGTTGTCACCGTATTAAGTTTTGTGGGCGCGGTCTTCCTGATGGGCAAAGTCCAGCAGGAATTTTTCCCGGCCTCTGCCCGCCCCGAATTGATTGTCGATATGCGGTTGCCTCAAGGCGCCTCCATAAAAGCCACTGAGGAAAGGGCATTGGCTTTTGCCAAACGTTTTGAGGGCGACCCGACGATTGCGAACTACTCGCTGTATGTCGGCGCCGGTGTGCCGCGTTTCGTGCTGACTTCCGATCCCGCTGACCCGGACACCAATTTCGCCCAAGTCGTTTTTGTTGCGAAAGACCGTGAGTCCCGCATCGCGTTGACGAAAAAGGTTAACCAGACGCTACAGAACGAATTCCCCGAGATCCAAGGCAACATAAAACTGATCCAAACCGGGCCCCCTAACTCGTATCCCGTGATGCTCCGCGTGAGCGGTTACGAGCATGATAAGGTGCGCGATCTGGCGGAACAGGTGTGCAACGTCATGAGAGCTGACGCCAATTTGTGGAACGTCAACATGAATTGGCACGAGAAAAGCAAGATCATGCGCATTGCGGTCGACCAGGACAAGGCGCGGATACAGGGCGTTGACAGTCAGACGTTGGCGCTGACCCTGCAAACTCTCATTTCCGGTGCGGCCCTCAGCGAATACCGTGAAGCGGATAAGACGGTCGCCATTGTATTCCGTGTCGGCGAGCGGAACCGGACTGATTTAGCAAATATCAGGGACTTGGCTATTTCGATTGGAAACGGGAAATCGGTCGCACTGGATCAGATCGCGACCATCAAATTCGAAGCCGAAGACGGTCTTATTCGCCGAAGGGACCTTAAACCCGCCATTACTGTGCAGGCCAACACGATTGACGGGGTGCTGGGCAACGATGCCACGAAGGCACTCTACGCCCGCTTGAGTTCGCTTCGGGCTTCATTGCCGCCCGGCTACGCCATTACCATCGGCGGTCCGCTGGAAGACAGCAACAAGGCCACCAACTGGTTAATGCAACCTGTTCCGGCGATGTTCGCGGTGATTTTTACGCTGTTGATGTTCCAGTTGAAAAGCATTCCCAAAATGGTCTTGACGCTGCTGACAGCGCCGCTCGGCATCATCGGTGTCAGCATCAGCCTGCTCGCAACGGGAAGACCAATGGGCTTTGTCGTGCAACTCGGGATTCTGGCGCTGGCAGGGATCATCATGCGCAACTCCGTGATCCTCATTGATCAAATTGACCAACAACTAGCGGCCGGTCAATCGCCGTGGGATGCAGTTTTGAACGCGACCGTGCTCCGCTTTCGCCCTATCATGCTGACGGCCATCGCGGCCATCCTGGGGATGATTCCGCTGATCTCCAGCGTCTTTTGGGGGCCCATGGCCATTGCCATCGCCGGAGGCCTCTTTGGGGCGACTCTGTTGACGCTCATCGTGTTGCCGACGATGTATGTGGCGATCTATCGAGTTCATCCGCCACGCCCTGCCGGCGCATGGTCAGACGGCTCCTTCGCAGAAGGAAGTTCTTCATGAACATGAGTCTGGATCTGCTCCTCTCATGGCGGCCACCTCACCGCCTTCAACCCGGGCCCGTGCACCCGGCCCCCTATCCCGATCGCGGCTCCCTCACTGCCGCACTTCACGCCGGGCGCGTGCCCTCCCCTCACGCGCCCGGCCGCGCTTCGTCGGAGTTTGAGAACGGACTGGCCGGGAAGACGGCGAATGGAATGAAAGGAGAATTTCAATGCAAACGAACCATCCCTCAGAACCACTGGTCGACGTGGCAGAGGCAGGGCCAATTACCGTGGTTTCCATCCGAGCGGCCTCGTTGACGGACACGAAGTTAATGACACAAATTGCCCAAGAGGTTCGCGCCATCTCCACGCGGAACCAGCCGCCAAATATCCTGCTCGATTTCCACTGCGTGACACGCATCTCAATCGACTTTCTTGACAAAATGAGAACGGTCGTGGAGGAAATCGAGAAGCGCGGCGGAACTATTCAGTGCTGTTCCTTGAGAGAGGAGATGCGGGCGATTCTGAAGATCCTGGGCGTTGATCCTCGCTATGTTGGCCACTCCGTTCAACACGCGGTGATGAGGTATGCGACATGGCTTGAGAAGCGGAAGCAAATCACGCCGAAAGCGGCTATTTCGAAATGGCACGCCCTTATGTAGACGCGGTTTTGCTGCCGAACTAGCGGACAAAGTCTCGCGATACCCTGTGGCGGAATTCGGTTTCCCGGTGTACGGGAGGATTCGACCATGTGCCGTCACGGAAGGCGGGAAGTCGTAGAATTGGGAAGTTGGGAAAATGACAAGGATCAAGGAGTTTGAAATGAGCGGGAAGACCTTTCAGTCGGCGGAGGTTCATGCACCTATGTTGTTGGCGTTGCTGGCGCGGCATCGATCCCGTAGTCTCTCGCGGAGACGTATCCTTCACAGTCTTCCCTTTACCCTTGCCGCTGTGTTCGTCTTTTCCCCTGCCATTGACACTTTCTGTTTTGCTGAGTCCATGTCGTTTGACGAAGCAGTGAAATCAATGAAGGCGAAGAATGAAACGCTCATGGCGTCGCAGGACGATATTAACCAGCGGCAGGCAGAGCAGAAAGCGGCGAAAGGGCTGCGAGGGCCGAAGGCGGAGCTGGACTTCAAATATACCTTCCTTGATGACCCTGTAAAAGTGAGCTTGGGTCCTCTCGAACTTGAGGTACAGAAAAAGAGTTATGCCAAGGGAAAGGTCACGGTCACGCAGCCAATTTACGCAGGAGGCAGAATAAGGGCGGCGAACCGCGCGGCCTCGGCAGGGACCGCGGAAGCCGTAGCGCAAAAGGCGGTTACAGAAAACCAACTAGTCGCCGAGTTGGCGCGGCGGTATTACGGATTGTGCTTGGCGCGGTGCAACGAGGAGGTTCAGGCGCAAAAACTGGACACGATGAAGAAGCACACCTCGCGGGCGAAGCGGTTGATGGACGAGGGGATTGTCGCGCGGGTGGAGTACCTGAATGCGGATGTTGCACAGGCAAACGCGGAAACCGATTTGGCAGCCGCGAAGCGTGATATTTCGATCATTTCCGAAGGATTGTCAAACATCCTGGTGTCGCCGGAACCAGTGGATCCGACCTCGTCGCTGTTCATGGCGGCGGCATTGGAGCCCTGCGAGACTTTCCAGTCTTACGTAGACGCCAACCATCCGATCTTGAAGGTGCTGGCAGCGAAACATGATATGGCCCATCAGGGCGTAAAGGTCGAGGAGGCAGATCGAAAACCTACCGTCTATGCCTTTGGAATACACGAGCTTGTAACCTCTGACTTGACCATGATGGACCCGAAGTGGGCCGTAGGCGTGGGAGTTCAGTACACCCTGTTTGACGGATTCCGAGCAAAAAACAAGGCGACAGCGGCGAGATCCGTCGAAACAAAGGTTCAGCACCTGACACAGAAGGCCGCACGAGACCTGAAGAGCCTTGTGCTGAAGCGATATCAGGAGATGGAGAAAGCCCGCGAGCAGTTCGAATCGTATGATCGAACGCTGGAGTTGGCCAAGGAAAACCTGCGCGTGCGGGCGCACGCATTTGAGGAAGGTATGGCGACCTCGCTTGAGGTAATCGATGCAACACTATCTCTGTCACGGGCACAGTTGGGGCGGTTGAAGGCTGCCTTTGATTTTGACGACGCAATGTTTCAACTGCTGGAGGCAAGCGGACAGACAGGATCGTATGCCGAATATTTAGCGAATACTACCGGGGTAGGAGAAGGATGAATAGCAATTCGATTCTTCGACCGGTCTCCAAGTACGACCTGCTGCTCGTTGCGGAAAGAAATGCGAGAGGTTTTGAAACTCCTGGGAGTGGATGTTTTGTATGCCGGCCACTCCGTCAAGCACGCGGTGACGAGATATAGGGCCTCTCTTGAGAAACAAAAGAAATCGCAACCAAGGATTGCAATATAGGAATGGCATTCCGATCCGTATGAGGAGCACTGCGATGAGTGGGGAGGTTTTGAGACCTGTGATACCGCGAACGAGCACAAGAAGGCCAAGCGAATCTTTTGCGGACTGTTCGGCGCGTTTTCCAACAACACGGACTACCAGCGTCGAAGGGCTAATCGGAGACGACGAATATGCAGAGCCATACCTGCTATATAACCTATGAGAAACGCCTGGCCGAGCGAATCCAGATGTCTCTCCGGCGCGCGATCAACCGCAGTCTCTGGAAGGGAATTCTCTGGCGAACTGGGTTGGCCATCCTCGGTTTCATAGTAGCTGCTTCCTTCCTTCTTGAGTTCATCAGGTCCCTTTTCCCACAGGTCAACGAGATGCCTTTCGTCATCCTTGTGACGGTTACCTTCTTGCTGTGTCCCATTGTTGTGATATCCGTCCGGCACGCGGTCACCTTGCTGGTCGACCTCCAAATGGTCCACGTGGAATTGATGGTCATCCTTGGAAATGTCATCGCAAAACGGGACCAGGACACCGGCGAACACAATTTCAGGGTCGCCATTATGGCGGTTCGCCTTGCTGAAAGGGCAAAAGCGCCCCCTCCGTTGATTATAGGTTTGTTCATGGGCGCGTTCTTACACGATATAGGCAAGATTGGCGTTCCCGACAAGATTCTGCTTAAGCCGGGTCGCCTCTCAAGTGCTGAACGCATCGAAATGGAAAAGCATGTCGAACACGGGACCGACATTGTAACCGACTCGATGTGGCTCCAGGAAGCCGTGCGCGTGATCCGTTTTCATCACGAGAAGTTCGACGGCTCTGGATATCCTTATGGCAAGAAGGCGGTGGAGATTCCCGTCGAAGCCCGAATCTTCTCGATAGTGGACGTATTCGACGCATTGACATCTTCGCGCCCTTACAAGGATGCGTTGCCTCTAGAAGAGGCGATAGGGGTTTTGGAGAAAGGAAGAGGCAAGTTCTTCGATCCCGTGTTTCTTGACGCGTTCCTGTCGATTGCCGGCGATCTTTACGACCAGGTAGTCCAGTCGGATTTGGAACAGCAAAAAGAAATGGGCGTGGCAATCATCGAAAGGTATTCCGCGGCGACCGCGGGGGGAGCTTGTCCCAGATACTGAACACCACCACCAGCCTCGCCTCGGGCGTCAAGTTCTGGTTCGGCGCGATGAAGGACTTCCAGTTCGATAACGTCGTCTTCCCGGACAGCGTCACCACCGCTGCCCCGGGCGTTCTCTGATCCGATCGTCGATTGATTTTCTTCTGCATGTCTCAATTCGGTATGATTCCCCGCTTGGATTCTGGAAACGCAATGTGCATGAGACCAAGGACAATCGAGGCTTTGACACAACGCGTAGGCCCGGCATGGACCGAGGCCAAGAGGAGGAAATGTGATGTTCGAGAAACTGGATATGGCCCCGCCGGATGTGATTCTTGGGTTGACGGAGGCGTTCAAGAAAGACCCGAATCCAAACAAGATCAATCTGGGCGTCGGTGTGTACAAGGATAGCAATGGCGCAACGCCCGTGTTCCAGGCGGTCAAGGAGGCCGAGCGGCGTCTGATCGATGTGGAGAAGACCAAGACGTATCTCAGCATCGAGGGATCGCCGGAATACGCCGCGGCGGTGCAGGAGATGCTTTTTGGGGCGGGCAACAGTCTTGTGACATCCGGTCTTGCCGCGACGGCGCACACCGCGGGCGGCACGGCGGCGCTGCGCGTGGCGGCGGATTTCATCAAGACGAAGTGTCCCGGCGCAACGGTGTGGTTGAGCGATCCGACCTGGCCGAACCACCCGGCTATTTTTCGGGCGTCGGGTCTGAACATGGCGACGTATCCGTATTATGACGCCGATGCGAAGGTTCTTGCCTTCGACAGGATGATCGAGGCGCTCGCGAAAATTCCAGCGGGCGATGTCGTCTTGCTGCATGCCTGCTGCCACAATCCCACCGGCATCGACCCGGACGCGGCGCAGTGGAAACAGATCGCCGGCGTCGCGAAGACGGCGGGTTGGTTGCCGTTGTTCGATTTCGCGTATCAGGGCTTGGGCGATGGCTTTCGCGAAGACGCGCGCGGACTCGATTGCTTCGTGAACCTTGACGGCGAGATGTTGATCGCGTCGTCGTTCTCGAAGAATTTCGGGCTGTACAACGAGCGCGTCGGCGCCTTGACGGCCGTCGGCGCGAGCGTCGAGGCTGTCGAAAAGGCGATGAGTCATATCAAGGTCTGCGTGCGCACGCTCTACTCGAATCCGCCCGCGCATGGCGGCGCGATCGTCACGACCGTCCTTGGCGATGCAGCGTTGCGCGCGATGTGGGAGGCGGAAGTCACCGAGATGCGCGATCGCATCAATGGCATGCGCACGCTATTCGTGGATACGTTGAAAGCGAAGGGCGTCACGCGGGACTTTTCGTTTCTCACGCGGCAGCGCGGCATGTTTTCGTTCTCGGGCTTGACCAAGGACCAAGTGCTCAAGCTCCGGAAAGACAGCGCAATCTACATCGTCGACTCCGGCCGCATCAACGTCGCCGGCATGACGGAGAACAATATGGAACCGCTCTGCAAGGCCATTGCGGCGGCACTGTAAAGACATTGGGGGAACCTCTTCGAGAAAGAGGTTCCCCGGTTCTTACTCATTCATTCCGCAGCTTGTTCGTGAACGGCCCCGTCGTCCTCGTTCTGAGGTTCCGGCATATTTTCTTCGAAAGCGCAGGCGGGCGCGGGGCACCGGCGGACGGTGGGTTTGTTGCGGCCCTTGACGATGGCGGTCCAGGGGTTGCCGCATTTGGCGCAGGCGGTTGCTTTGTCGATTTGGCCGAAAAAAGTCAGATCGCATTCCGGATACTTCGAGCATCCGTAGAACCGGCGGCCCCGCGCGATGCGGGTGACGATGTCGCCATCGCAGCCGGACTTCGGGCATTTCAGTCCCAGTTCCATGGGCTTGGTGAACTTGCACTTCGGGTATTTGCCGCAACCGTAGAATTCCTCCCCCGTCCGGCTTTTGCGGATGACCAACATCGCGCCGCATTTCGGGCAGGGGTGATCGGTCACGCGCGGCGGCTCTTTCTTGGGCCGTTCGGTGGGTTCGCCGTTTACGCCGATGTCGGCGGTGTTCTTGCACTTCGGGTAGTTCGAACACGCCAGGAACTTGCCGAACCGTCCCTCGCGGATGACCATCTTCGCGCCGCACGCGGTGCAGTCATGGTCCGTGGGCACGGGTTGGGCCTTCTTGGATACGCGGACCGTGCCGTCGCATTCGGGGTAACGGGAACAACCCAAGAACACGCCAAACCACCCCTCGCGAATTTCCATTTCGGCGCCGCACTTCGGGCACTTGACGTCTGTTCCTGCGATCTCTCCGACCAGTGCGTGTTGCGCGGTCAGCAAGTCCTTCGAGAAACGATCGTAAAACTCGCGCAGCAACGCGTGCCACTCGCGATTGCCTTCCTCGACGTGATCAAGGTCCGCCTCCATGTTCGACGTGAAGCCGATATCCAGGATGTCCGGGAAATGCCGCACGAGCAGCGCGTTCACTTGCTCGCCCAGTTCGGTCGGACCGAGGCGGCCTTTGTCCCATTGAACATAGCCGCGTTCTTGGATGGTGTTGATCGTCGGCGCGTAGGTGCTCGGACGTCCGATGCCATTTTCTTCGAGCGCACGGATGAGGCTGGCCTCGGTGTAGCGCGCGGGCGGCTTCGTGAAATGCTGTTCCGGCTTCAACGCTTGCAACGCCACGCTCTCGCCCGGGTTGATCTGGGGCAACATGTTGGCGTCTTCCTGATCCGGCGCATCTTCCTGCGTTTCCTGATACAGGATTGTGAAACCTGCAAATTTCTGGATCGAGCCCGTCGCACGGAACTCGCATTCCCGCACGGCGATGTCCACCGTGGTTTGGTCGTAGAGCGCCGGGGCCATCTGGCATGCCACAAACCGCTGCCAAATCAACGCATACACCTTGAGTTGATCCTCGGTCAGATACGACTTGACCGATTCCGGCGTGTGGTCAACGACAGTCGGACGAATGGCCTCGTGGGCGTCCTGCGCGTCCTTTTTGCTGCGATACACATTCGGCTGTTCGGGCAGCATGCGCGGCTCGAAGGTCTTGGCAATGTACCCGCGCACGTCCTGAAGCGCCTCTTGCGACAGCCGCGTCGAATCGGTTCGCATGTAGGTGATCAAGCCGACGCTGCCTTCTTCGCCCAAGGAAATGCCTTCATACAATTGTTGCGCGATCGACATCGTCTTGCGCGGGCTCATGCGCAGCTTGCGGGAGGCCTCTTGTTGCAGGCTGCTGGTGATGAATGGCGGAAACGGTCGACGCTGGACTTCCTTGCGATCGACCGACGACACCTGCCACGGCGCGCCTTCGATCGCGGCCAACAGCGCGTCGACCTCGGGTTTGGCGCTCAGGTGACCCTTATCGCCCACCCGGACGCTCTCGCCGCGAACCCGGTTTAATCGGGCGACAAAAGCGTCGCCCCGCACGGTGCGCAGGTCCGCATCGAGGCTCCAATATTCGACCGGGGTAAAGCGCCGGATTTCGTCCTCACGCTCGCATACCATGCGCACGGCCACGGACTGCACCCGCCCCGCGCTCAAGCCGCGGCGCACGGCCCACCCCAACACCGGGCTCATTTTGTACCCCACCAGCCGATCGAGGATGCGGCGGGCCTGCTGGGCGTCGACGAGATGCATGTCCAACTCGCGCGGGCGCTTGACGGCGTCCTGCACGCTGCGCCGGGTGATTTCGTTGAAGACAATCCGGCCGATCGGCTTGTCAAAACCTTTCGTAGTCCGCAGTATCTCCGCCACGTGCCAGCCGATGGCCTCGCCCTCGCGGTCCGGATCGGAGGCCAGCAAAACAGCGTCGACCTTTGCGACGGCGGCCTTTATCTCGGTCACGGCTTTTCGGGTGCGATCGTCGCGCAGGACGACGTATTTCGGCTCGAAATTGTTCTCGATATCGACGCTGAGGCCGGTTTTGGCCAAGTCGCGCACATGGCCGAAACTGGCCCGGACGACGTAATTGGCCCCAAGAAATTTGTGGATGGTCTTGGCCTTCGCCGGCGATTCCACGATGACGAGATACTTGGGCATTCACAGACTCCTGCGGCCTTGACGGCCCTTCGCATTCGCTTCGGCCACTCTTGGCCAAAGCGTCGAAAACCTTAACACAAAACGCCGGAAAAGAGAACCGGGCCGTTTTCCAGGCGCCGCAGGTCTGCCGGCAACCGGCGTTTCTCCGAAACAAGAACAAAACGACGCCTCATTCCTGGCGCGGAATGGGCGTCTTCCCGATCGTCGTCGCTGATAACCCGCTGCATCCCAACGAGTTAATGAAAAGTCCCCGGCTGCCCTTCAAAAACGCCGTAGATGGTCTGCTGCGATTCGACGTCGCGCCCGCTCAGGACCAACCACGTCAGCAAATAGTCGAGAGCATCCAAATCCACTTCGCCTTCAAAAGTGCCCAAACGTTCGAGAATCATCTCGCGCTCATAGGGATCAATGAGGCCGTAATATTCCAAACGCTCGAGGGCCTGCCGCGCTTCCGGCGTGAGTTTTTGCGATTCCTGATGAGAAAGCACGCGCACGTTCATCGGGCGATGTTCGATCATCGTCACGTACGGCGTGAAGCGTGGCCGGACAAGTTTGAGCGCGGCCTCGATGTCCCGCTTGTTATATCCTTGCCGCTGCAGCCACGTCCGGACGCCGTGCTCGGTCTGGATCGATTCAGGATGGTCATCCAAATGTTTCAGAATAACGCCGACCAACTTATTGAGGGTTTGTTTCATTGCAGCTCCACGCCCTTCCGCCGCGGAAGAGCCCATTCACCTGCCCTCATTGTAGGGGCGGCGGGCGAAGTTGTCAAACCCATTGCGGGAATGCTCGCCCAGCGGAGGATTCTGCCTGGGCGACGGGGAGGTTGCAATCCTTGACCCAAAATGCTTGAATTGCGCGTTGTTTCGGGCGCATTTTCTCACATAAGGAGCGGATCCATGCGTTTACGCGTCGCTGTCGTGGGGCTGGGGGGCATTGGAAACCTGCACGCCCAGTGCTACACGAACCATCCGAACAGTCACGTCGTCGCGGTCTGCGACATCATTCCGGAACGTGCCGATCGCGCCGCGCAAGCGTACGGGTGTCCGGCGTTCTACAGCGTGAAGGACCTGCTGAAGAGCGGCATCAAGATTGACTGCGCCAGCATGTGCACGGCGGGCAAAGAGAACGGCGGCGACCATTACACGCCGACGATGGAGCTGTTGCGGGCGGGGATACCGGTGTTGGGCGAAAAGCCGATCTCGAACGAGGTCGCAAAAGCCAAGGAAATGGTCGCGCTTGCCAAGAGGAAGAAGCTGCGGTACGGCATCAACCTGAACCATCGGTTCACCCCGGCGGCCCGGAAAGCCAAAGACTGGATCGAACAGGGGCGCCTCGGGCGTCTGCACATGATCAACATGCGCATGTGGATCAACAACCCCAACGAAACCGCGCCGCATTTCCACATCCGCGCGTTGCACCCGCACTCGATCGACGTGATGCGCTATTTCTGCGGCGACGTGACGCACGTGCATGCCTTCTTCTCGCACGGGCAGACCCCGGACGGCAAGGCGCGCAAGTGCTGGTCGAACCTCCAAGTCAACATGATGTTCAAGAACGGCGTCCTCGGGCACCTGTGCGGCAGCTACGACGCGGGCGGCGGGTTTGGCTTGGAATCGTGCGAGGTGACGGGGAGTCTCGGGCGTTTCGTGCTGCTCGACGCCTGCGAACATCTCACGTTCACCCGGCGCGATTCGCCGGAATCGGAATCCCATCACTTTCTCGGCGGCATGACGGGCTTCGGCGAAACGTTTCCCAGCCGCATCGGAGCATGGATCGATCAGAACCTCAAGAAGGCCGCGCCCGCGCAAATCGATGGATCCGGCGAAGAGGCCCTGCGCGCGCAAATGATCATCGAGGCCGCGATCGCGTCGTGGGAAACCAAGAGCGTCGTGGAAGTGAAATACAAATAACGGTCATCGAGGGGGAAACATGATTCAACTCGGCGTGAACACGGTTCTTTTCGGAAACCAGGA
>JAKJDA010000260.1 GCA_022706165.1 Candidatus Hydrogenedentota bacterium
CGTTCAAGTACGGGTCGGGATACCGCAGGGTCGCGTTGGTGACTTGGAGCGCATCCACGTTGAAATAGCGATCTCGGGTTTTCAACTCGTTGAGAAACTTGGTCAGCGTGGCCAAGTTGGTTGCGAACGACAAGCCAACCGTCTGCATCCGCAACAGATTTCCTTCCTGCCGGGGCGGCCAGATGACGACGTCGCGGATGGGGTTGATGCCGTATTGCATGAGCAGGCGCGTCACGTTGATGCCGAAGCTCAACTGCCGCAGCCAGGCATTCACGTCCTCCCGCGACGGGGCCTGCCCCCGCGTCTGGTCTGGGGTGGGTACGCCGAACGTTGTGGCGGTTGTATGCGTCCACCTGGAGTTGCTGCATCATTTTGTAGAACTGCCCTTCATAGTGAAACTTGGGCATCGTTTCCTCGGGCACTTCCTGGAACTCGGTCAACTTGGCCATGTCAAAAAACACGGCGCGCTCGTTGACTGCGTCGGCCCACGGCTGTATGGCTCCGCGCCACGCCGCGATCAACGCCGGCGGACGAACGCCCTTGAAAGCCGTTTCCAATTGCTTCAACTTCGTTTCCAGCCGTCTTTTGGTCTCTTCGTCCCGCGCGTACTGCTGAAGCCTTACCTTGAAGTAAAATTGATAAACCCCTCCCACTGTCCCCAGGAGGAGCAAGGCCACGATCAGGGTTATGACGTGCTGCCTCTTCATCCGGCCTCATCGGGACGGACCGCCCCGCTTTTCCGCCGCGCCGCGCCGTCCGCCCATAATTTCAGGTTCGTCTGCATTCGCTTCTCTACGCTGTCACGCTATTCCAGCCGGTTTATGGAAGCGTCACTTCGATGCGAAATGACGTCACCGTTTGCCCTGCGGCATATTGCCACGGAGCGGGGGCGCCGCCAACGGACGCGCCGCCTCCCGAAACGTTTTGTGCGTTGTCAAGCTCGGTCACGGACACCCGGTTGGCGAACGCGTCGTTGAAATCGACCTTGGGAAACGATTTCTCGAGCGCCACCTTGAAATCCGTCACGTCTTGCGGCGTCAGGGCGTATCCGGCAATGATGATGCCATTGCCCGGCGGCGGGCCCACCGCCGCCGCCGTCTGCGTCGACGATCGCAACGAACCGGCGCCGGCCGCCGCCTGGGAGCCGCCGCCGGCCGGGGGCTGAATCCCCGGGAAGCCCGAACTGACGCTTCCCCCGACAGGAGCGCCGCCGCGTTGTTGCGGCATCGCTCCGATATGCGTGGTTTCGATCCGGCTTATCCACACCTTGTTGCCTTTGGGCCTGGCATTGTTGATCACGTTGAGATAATCCAGCCAGAACTTACGGTTCCGCCGCAATGAATCCAACGTGTCTAGTTTGTTTTTTTCCTCGGCCACCCGGTTTCGAGCGACATTGAGATCGGCCTCCGATCGCGATGTCGTCGCTTGGGTGTCGCCCGATTTCGCCGTCCCCCGCGCCAACGACGCGTCGTAGCCGATAATGGCCGTCTCCACCTGCTTGATGTACTCGCGAACGGCGGCGTTCTCCTGTTCCTTGATGGGGATGACCGACGCCACGATCAACACCAGCGCCGCCACCGACAGCAGCCAATAGAAAATCTGCTCGCGCTGTTTGGCCAAGGCCAATATCGCCGGGGGAATCAGGTTGATGGCAATGGGAACGGCGTCCAGCGTGCGGAGGGAAAGGCCCAACGCCACCGCCGCGCGTTCCGGGTGTTCGTTCACCTCCTGGGCCGATGGCGCGATCGCCAATCCCGCGAGGGGCTGGGCAATGCGGACTTCCATGGCGAGTTGCCGCTCGAGGTATGGAATCATGTTGCGCAAACAGGCGCCGCCGCCCGTCACGACGACGCGCGTCACCGGACCGCCGCCGGGCTGCGACCGGAAAAACGAGAAACTGCGGGCGATTTCTCCCACCAGACGGCCCAGCACGTCGCCAATGACTTGGCCGCCTTTTCCGTCGTGTTGGGCGTCGCCCGTTGGAGCGAAACCGCGTTCGCGCTTGAGCTTCTCCGCCTCGTAAAACGTGGTCCCAAAGGCGTTCGCCAAGGCGGCCGTGACATCGTTGCCGCCGAGATTCACGCTGCGGACGAAACGGAACTGTCCCTCGCGCTCGATCACGATGTCGGTGGTGGTGGCGCCGAGATCGATCAGCGCAACGCTCTCGCCCTGTTCGCCGAACTCGCCGGTGTATTTGAGCCAGTTGTATGCGGCGAACGGACACACATCGACAATGTCGATCTGCCGTTTCGCCTCGCGGACGGCGTCCAGCCACTTGTCGACGACGTCGACCTTGATGGCCCGCCGGCCTCTGTCCGGCTCAGCACCTGATAGTCCAGCGCAATCTGATCCAGTCCGAACGGTATTTGTTGTTGGATTTCGTACCGGACGATCTGGGTGACCTTGTGTTCCGGCACAGGGGGCAAGGGGCGGGTGCGCACGAAAACCGACTGTCCCGGGACGCCGAAAACGACTTTGCGGGTGCGGTTTTTGGTTTCCTTGAGCAAGGCGGCCAAGGTTTCCCGGCGGGCTCGACGCTTGGTTTCCTCGTCGGCGGAAGGCTCGACCACGTATTCGCGCTGAATATACCGGACCAGCTGGTATCCGGTTTTGGTATGCGCCAATTCGCACATACGGATGGCGCTGGTGCCAATGTCGAGAACCAGTCGCCTCTTGCGTTTAACGCGGGCCATGCCTCACCTCAGCGCGCTCGCTCTTATCCACGCGTTCGTCCCTGCCAGCCTGCCAGGGCGCCATGAAATCTATGATAAGTCCGGATTTTTCATCGCACGCTGCCAGAGCCCCGCGCGACGCCTGTCCTCGTGACAGCCCCCATGCACTGTGCCTGAAAAACAACCTTTTACGACTTCGGCGCAGGCGCCTGGGCGGCATTTCTCCTCATGCCTTGTCGAGCGCTGGGAGAAATGCGGATCAGCCCCGCTCGCGCCACGCCCGTAACCCGTTGTGAAGCATTGTAATAAACACGTTACCACCTGTCAAGAATAAAAACGCTTGACAAAAATTTCTTCTTTGGCGTTTTTTCCATCCGCGTCTTATTCATCTCGCCGGGTCAGCGCCCGCTCGGCGCCTCAGCCTTCACATCGAGCGCACACCGCAGCCCGTAGTCCTCGCGCCGCGCATCCATCGTGTCGAAGAGACGTCGGGCGCAGCGCGCATCAAAGGCCTTGGTTCGAAACGAGCCGCCTCGCAGCACCCGGAACAATTGCCCATACTCTTTTTGGATCACTTGGTTGCCGGGGTATGCCTGATACCAACTCGATGTCCACTCCAGCGCATTGCCCGCCATGTCCATGCATCCATACGGCGAGACTCCGGCTCGAAAATGGCCTACTTCGAAGGTTCTGGCATTGGGCCCTCCTTCGACGTTGCATGCCGATGCCTGGAAGACGTTGCCCCAGGGGTATTCCCTTTCGTCCGTGCCGCGCGCGGCTTTTTCCCATTCCATCTCGGTGGGAAGACGTTTGCCCACCGCCGAAGCGAACGCGACGGCTTCGTTATAGGTTATCCCCGTGACGGGGTGACTTCCTTTGCCCTGTCCGTATTGGAATGAAGGAAACACGGCCTTGAATTGTTCGTTGGTGACTTCGTATTTGTCGATGTAGAACGCCTCCACGAACACCTTCCGCTGCGGGGCTTCGTCTGGCGAACTGCTCTCTTCGCCCATGAGAAACTCCCCGGCAGGGACAAGCGCCATTCCCGGAGGAACCGCGCCCGGGGTCATCTGAACTTCAATGCTCCGGGTTTCGTTGGGTTGTAGCTGCACCACTTGGTCCGATTGGATGTAGCCCTTCGTATGCACCGTGATTGTGTAGGTTCCCGGCTTGAGCGTGATTTTCGTGGGGGTGCGGGCCTCCATCAATTGATTGTCCACCCATATGTTCGCGCCTGTAGGGACGGAATACACCTCGAGCAGCGCGCCCCGCGGCGTCAAGAGGTGGTTCTTCTGGTATTGGAAATCCTCCTCCACGCGCAGTTCCTGCTCGATCGGGTCATAGCCCTCGGCCGAGATGAGATAGCGGTGATTCCCAATCGGCACGGGCGCTTTCGTCAACGGCGTCACGCCCAGCACCTTCTCGCCATCCAAAATGACTTTGGCGCGTTGAGGCGTTGAGTCCACGCTCAAATACCCTACCCGAGGCTCCATCTCGAACAGGAATTCCTGTGGCTCGACTTTGTTTTCAATGACGACGACTTGCCACGCATGCTTGAAGCCTTCCCGCTCCACTTCCACCAATGCCTGTCCGGGCATCAGGTCCGTGACCGTCAACGGCGTCACGCCGCGCACCACTCCGTTGATGGAGACGACCCCGCCGCGTCCGGCCCATAGCGCAATGCCCGCAACGAGGATGACCGCGATTACGCCCCATCGCCGTCCAGGCGCCGGCAAACGTATGTCTCGCCAACGATAATCGCATCCCGTATGCAATGGATCCCCCCGAGCTTACTGCACAAAACCATCTTGCTGCGCAGACCCCGTCCGGGGCCTGCGCAGCCCATCGCGCTTCCATTTAAGCGCAAGCCGCGCATTTACGCAAGTCCTTTTCTGAACCGCGCCGCGCCTGCGCCGCAAGGCGCTACTGTCCCTCGAAGGGAAGCGTAACGCTCTGCG
>JAKJDA010000261.1 GCA_022706165.1 Candidatus Hydrogenedentota bacterium
CCGCGCGACACCTGGAACGACGACATGGTCCATATCGGCGACTTCCTCAAACTGTCCGCCGAAGACCGCGAGGGCAAATTCCCCTACATCATCGCCGTCGACCGCAACGGACGCTTGTCGCGCGTCATCGTGTCGCAAGCCATCGTGACGTCCTGCGAAGAACGGCAGGATTTCTGGACGATGCTGCGCGCCCTGGCGAACGTGCAACCCGCGATTGACGTAGACGCCATCGTGCAACAAGCCCCGGCGGCAACGTCCGCGCCCGCAGCCGCCTCAAACAGCGGCAACGGCTCCGTCGCCGCGGACTACTCCCCCGCGACGATAGACTCCACGCTTTGTTCGGCGTGCGGCGAATGCCTCCAGGTGAACCCGAAAATGTTCGCGTACAACGACAAAAAACAAGCGATCCTCGTCGACCCGAGAGCCGGCGCCTACAAAGACCTCGTCAAGGCCGCCGAAAAATGCGTGGGACAGGCGATTCGTCCCGGCACGCCATGGGACAAGTCCGAAAAAGGACTGGACAAACTCATCAAGCGCGCCGAAAAATACAACAAGTAGACTCCCGTCATGCCAGGCGCGGGTATCCGCGCCTGGCATGACATCGCCGAAAACCGCAGGGGGCAAGGTGGCGGCAACGGCGAAAAAACGGAATCTTCTTTCCGCAGCCGGAACGGGCTGCGAATTCACAGAGAACATTGCGTGGGGCGGGAGCGCCGCAAGCGCGCCCGGACGAAACTCCGGAACGGACCAACATCCATGAAGACCTTCCGACATGGGGTGCATCCTCCCGAAAACAAGGACGCGACCGAGCACAAATCCATTCGCCGCCTGCCGTTTCCCGCCGAGGTGATTGTCCCCCTCGTGCAGCACACGGGCGCACCCGCCAAGGCCATCGTGCGCGAAGGGCAGGAGGTCGTGCGCGGCGAACCCATCGCGGAGCCCGGCGGCTTCGTATCGGTGCCGATGCATGCGCCCGTCACGGGCGTGGTGGATCGCATCGACACGGCGCTGGCCCCCAACGGAACAAAAGTCCCGGCGATTTACATCAAGGCCTACCCCGGCGCCTCGCAGGAGGTGCTCTACGGCGCGCCCCAGAACATTGACACGATGTCTCAGGCCGACCTTGTCAAGGCCGTCCAAGCGACCGGCGTGGTGGGCCTCGGCGGCGCAGCGTTTCCAACCCACGTGAAGTTATCGCTGCCGGAAGGAAAAAAAGTCGATACCGTCGTCGTCAACGGCTGCGAATGCGAACCGTACCTGACCACCGACCACCGCATCATGCTCGAGCATCCCGAATCCGTCGTGATGGGCGCGCGGATCATCATGAAAGCGATCGGCGCCTCGCGCGTAATCATCGGCACCGAAAGCAACAAGCAAGACGCCGCCGAAGCCTTGCGCCAGGCCATCCAGCCCGGCGATCCGATCCAGGTCGAAGTCGTCGAGACCAAGTATCCGCAAGGCGCGGAAAAGATGCTTATCAAGGCCCTCGTCAATCGCGACGTGCCGTCGGGCGGATTGCCGCTCGAAATCGGCGTCGGCGTATTCAACGTCGCCACGCTTGCGCAAATCGGCGAACTGCTGCCGAAACGGCAAGGACTGATCGAGCGCGTCGTCACCATCACCGGGCCGGGCGTCAAGGAACCGGGCAATTTCATGGTTCCCCTCGGCACGCCGCTTTCCTTTGCATTGAAATTCACGGGCTTTGAAGGCTCCGCCCGCCAAATCGTGTTGGGCGGCCCCATGATGGGCGTGTCGGCAGCCTCGCTCGACATCCCCATCACCAAAGGCATCACGAGCATCTTGGTCCTGACAGAGGCGCAAGTCGCCGAGTGCACCCGCAAGACCTATCCGTGCATTCGGTGCGCCTCATGCGTGCAGGCCTGTCCGATGCACCTGAATCCGTCGCAACTCGGTCTGCTGGCCGACAAACGCGAATACGAGGACATGACGGAACGCTACCACCTGATGGACTGTTTCGAATGCGGGTCGTGCGCGTACGTTTGTCCCTCGAACATCCCGCTGGTCCAAAAATTCCGGGTCGCCAAGAGCTTGGTGCGAGAAAGGAAGGCTGCCGCGTGTCGGTGATACATTCGCCCATCGAGCTGAGGACCTCGCCGCATATCCGCAGGCCCATCAGCACCGACGTCATCATGAAAAACGTGGTCTATGCGCTGCTGCCGCTCGTGGCCTTCGCGGTGTACGCCTTCGGGTGGAGCGCACTGCTGCTCATTGCGACGTGCACAGCCGTGTGCGTGTTGTGCGAGCACGCGGCATGCGCGCTCAACAAAAAAGAGACCACCATCGCCGACTGGAGCGCCGTGATCACCGGCATCCTGCTCGCGTTGACCTTGCCGCCGGCGTTCCCCTTGTGGATGGCCGCCGCGGGCAGCGCCTTCGCCATGTTCGTCGGCAAGCTGATGTTCGGCGGCCTGGGCTGCAACACCTTCAACCCGGCCTTGGTCGGGCGCGCATTTCTCCAGGCCACCTTCCCCGCAGCCATTACGACATGGTCGCCCGCGTTTGACCCGCAACGTTTCAGCAACTGCTTTCCCGCGACGTTGACGCCGCCCTTCCTCAAGCCGCTCTCCGCCTTGCTAACAACCGACGGCCTTTCAGGAGCGACGCCGCTCGGCGCCTGGAAATTCGATCACGTTTTCAACAACAGCGCGGCGAGTCTTTTCATGGGCACGACCGCCGGATCCGCCGGAGAAACTTCCGCCATCCTGATCCTGCTCGGCGGCGCCTACCTTATTTACCGCGGCATGATGGATTGGCGCATTCCCGCAGGGGTGCTGGGAAGCGCGGCGGCGCTCTCGGCCATTTTCTATTTCGCCGACGCCGGCAAATATCCCAGTCCCGTCTTCATGCTCTTTTCCGGCGGTTTGATGCTCGGCGCGGTGTTCATGGCGACCGACATGGTGGGATCGCCTGTGACATCGGTGGGCGTGTGGATATACGGAGCCCTCATCGGATGCGTCACGATCATCATCCGCCTGAAAGGCGGCCTGCCCGAAGGCATGATGTACGCTATCTTATTGGGAAACGCCCTGACGCCCCTCATCGACATGTACACCCAGCCCAGAGTATTTGGCGCCAAAAAGAAGGCGGAGGCGAAACCATGACGACCGTCGCGAAACAAGGCGCGACGCCGACTCCGGCGGCGCCCAGCAGCGCTTACATGATCGCGGTGATGACCCTTGTCGCGACCCTCTGCGGACTGTTGATTGTGGCCGCTTACCAGATCACCCAAAAACCCATCGAACGCAACGAAAAACAAATCCTCCAGGAAGCCATCCTTGGCAAAGAAACCGGCATTATGCCCCGGGCCGAGCGCCTGACAACCTATGCCGTGAACCTCCAAGACAAAACCATCGCCAAGCTCGCGGAAGGCGCGACCGCCAAGGAGAAATTCTACGCCGGCTACGACGCCTCCGGCGCGCTCGTGGGCATCGTGATGGAAGGCGTCGCGAGCGGATACGGAGGCCCCATGAAAGCCATCTTCAACTACGCGCCCGACCAAGGGATCATCGTAGGATTCTCCGTCCTGGACCACCGCGAAACCCCAGGTCTCGGCGACAAAATCAAAACCGACGCGGCCTTCCTCGAAAACTTCAAGGAACTGGCCGTAACCTACGCCCCGGAAACCCAAACCATCACGAACCCGATCGCCACCGTCCGGCACGGCCGAAAAAATCAGCCCTATCAGATCGACGCCATCTCCGGCGCGACGATTTCCTCGAAAGCCGTCGGGCGACTGCTCGCGAAAAGCGTCGAGGTCATGACGCCGATTATCATGGCGCACATCGATCAGATCAGGAGGGGGGAATAATGCAACCCGCCACGCCGAAAGGTCCGTCAGACTTTGACACGTTCGTCAAGGGACTCTGGAAAGAAAATCCCGTTATGGTGCAGTTGCTAGGCTGTTGCCCCGTCCTGGCCGTCACCATCAGCATGCGCAACGCCCTCGCCATGGGCCTCGCGACGACCTTCGTCCTCGTGTGCTCGAATATCCTGATAGCAAGCATCCGTCGCTTCGTGCCCAAACAAGTCCGCATCGCCGTGTACATCCTTGTCATCGCAACCTTCGTCACCATCGTCGACTACGCCATCAAAGCCATCAGCGTCGATGTCTACAAAGCCTTGGGCGCATTCATCGCCCTGATTGTCGTGAATTGCATGATACTCGGACGCGCCGAAGCCTTTGCCTCGAAAAACACCGTGTGGAAGTCCCTGCTTGATGGCATCGGCATGGGCGTCGGTTTCACCTTTGCCCTCGTGTGCCTCGGATCCGTCCGCGAAATCCTCGGAAGCGGCCGCCTCTTCGGCATCGACCTGTTCGGACCGCGCTTCGAACCATGGGGCATCTTCGCCGCTCCTAGCGGCGGATTTTTGGTATTTGGCGGCTGGCTGCTCTTCTTTGGATGGATCCAGGCGCGCAAACAGGCCCGACTTCAGGGAGACGCAAAATGAATGCCACGTCATTGCCGTTCTTGTTTGTAGACGCCTTGCTGATCAACAACTTCGTGCTCAGCATGTTCCTGGGCATCTGCCCGTTCCTGGGCGTGTCGGGCAAGTTCGAGACGGCCACGCGCATGGGCATGGCGG
>JAKJDA010000262.1:0-234 GCA_022706165.1 Candidatus Hydrogenedentota bacterium
GAGGGAATTCTCAAATCCAGCAACTTCTCGCGCAAAGCCTTGCCGGCAATCCAGCGCATTTTCCACGAAGCGCGCGTCCAAGTCATGCGCGAAGGTCAACTCTACGAAAACGAAGCCGGAGAATTCGTCCGCAAGGGAACCGTCGCCCCATGACACGCTCCACATCACGCCGTATGGAATGCTCCCTCGGAAAACAAGCGCTCGCGGCAGCCCTGTGCGCCTTGAGCGCGATCG
>JAKJDA010000262.1:272-4545 GCA_022706165.1 Candidatus Hydrogenedentota bacterium
CCAAGCCGATCCCAACGTCCCGCTCCCCCAAACCGTCTCTTTTCTAAAACGTCAAGCCGACACGCTCGCCCGCAAGGAAATGGCCGCCATCAACGCCGCGCAAGAAATCTACAAGACGCGCGCAATGCACCACAACCATAAATGGCATCCCCTCGGACTGAAAATGGGGATGTACATCAAAATGTACCGCGAAATCACGGGATACGAGATCGTCGATATCGAACGATCGACTTCCCTGCTGCGTCCCTATACGTTCACCATCCGTTACGACTACAACTGGATGGCCACCCCGCAACGGCATTCCCAGTCGCCCGACAGCGCCGAACTCGCCAAGAAGGACACCGAATTCTCCATTTTCAAAACCAACTCTTTCACCTACGTTTATTCCATCGACGCAGACGGAAAACCCCTTCACGCCATCAACGGGGCGCTTCCCGTTCGCAATTACTGGTCGCTGGAACAAGACGTGCCCCCCGACGCCTACCCGACCTTCCTCGAATGACCTGCCGCGGACGTTCGCGCGCCTTCACGCCATAAGGGCGCGCAAAGCGTCGAGCGCCTCCGCAGCGTGTCCTTCCGGCGAAACCTTGGGCCAGACGCGCGCGATCTTGCCGTCCTGGTCGATCAGAAACGTGCCGCGCTGAACGCCCCAATATTTCTTGCCGTAGTTGTTCTTCTCGACCCACACGCCATACTTTTCCGCAACCCTATGCTCGGTATCGGAAAGCAGGCGAAAGTTCAACCCGTATTTGTCCACAAACTTGCAGTGCGACTCCGTCGAATCCGGACTGATGCCCAACACCGCCGCGCCAAGCCTCTCAAATTCCGGAATCGCGTCGCGGAACTCCTTCGCCTCGATCGTGCAGCCCGGCGTGTCATCTTTGGGATAGAAATACACGATCACCGGCCGCCCCTTGAACGACGCCAAGTCAACCACATCGCCCGAATGCGCGACCAGCTTGAACCCGGGGGCCTTCTTGCCCTCCGTCAGTTTCGCTTCGGTTTCCTTGCTCATGGCCAAACCTCCTGTGGAACGCCTACTGTGCAAAACGCGCGAATTCGGCATCGAGCGTTGCTACATCCAGTTGACCGTCATGCGCCAAGGCGCGATAGCGCAGGGAAAGCTTCTCGCCTTTTTTGAGGACTAGCGGCTCCTGCATCACCAACGACGGGTTGATGTATCCGAAGCCGTCCATGCCAAACGTTTTCCAGCGGTTGGGCGTGCGTGGGTTGTGGGGATGCTCCATAAAGGTAACGCCCGCGACAATTCCCCAGCCGCCATCGGCTTTTCCCGTCAGATCGACCCAACGCGCCGGGGCGTGTTGGGTATCGGCATCTTTCTGGCCTTCGCTGTTGAGCAGTTGGAACCCGCCCATCGACCTTGCCGTGCGAATCGAGAAACCGCTGTAGCCGCCCCAGTCCTCGGGCGTGCGCCGAATGACGATGTCTGCCTTTGCCGTGAACGCGAGACTGAAATCGATGCTGTACCGATCGTTTTCCGGCATCGCAAAAAAAACCTCGCGGGCATCTTCCAGGATCGGACCGCCGGACGGAGGCAGATAGCGATAGCGCGACACGACGCGCGCGCCTTCCGGGGTCAGGGAGACTTCTTCGGGCCCGACAAACTCGGTCTTTCCCTCGCCGACGCCCGCCGGAACGCCGTTGCGCTCTTCCCAGTAGTTGACGTCGTTGATGTACTGCCAGGAAAACCATAGGCCTCGGTGCCATTGGTGATCCCAGGGTTCAAAACAGGTCAGCGCAACACCGCTCGGCGTCGTGAGGGGATGAATGAACGGTTTCTGATGGTCGGTCGCGAAACGGTACCGCCATAACGACGTGTGACCGTCGGCCAGGGAGAGTTCTTTGCCGGGCTGATAAATGTGTCGCAGGAGATTCATGGCGCTTTTGTCCTTTTTGCCGACTTTTATATCGTGCTCACATCCACCGTCTGACCTGTTCGGGCCGATTCATAGAAGGCGAAAATGGTGGCCATCGTTCCGAGGTTGTCACGACCGCTGCTGTCCGGTTCCTTGCCCGTGCGACAGCAGTCGGCGAAGTGCAGAATCTCGTTGGTAAAGCCGTCGTCCGTCGGAAACTCTGAACGGTCAACGTCAAGCGGAGCGAAGCCGTTGTATTGGTCTTCCCATCCCGCAATGGGCGCGGCCGTCCTGCGTAGCGCAATGACCGAATCGCCTTCATAATGCCCTTGCGGCGGGACCGCATGGATAGTGCCCTCGTCCGCGAAAATCATGAACATCTCGCCCCACGGCATGCGGAATCCCGTATATGTGCCGAACATCTCGCCGATGGCGCCGTTCTCGAATTCAAGCAACCCCACCGCGAAATTCTCCGCGCCGTTGGTGAACAGCGGCGTCGTGCTGCGGCTCACGCCGGTCACGCGCTTCACGTCGCCGATGAGGTAGCGCATCAGATCGATCCGGTGCACGCTGACGGAAATCACGATGCCGCCGCCCGCCTTCTTCGCGTCGCACAACCAATGACCATTCGGCGCAAAAGAGGGGAGGTCCTGCATCGAGTCGAAGCGCACGGCGCGAATCGCCCCAAGCTCTCCGCGATCCACCAAACGCCGCACGCTGCGATAGGTCGGCATGTAACGCTGACATTGCGCAATCATGACGGTAACACCGGCCTTTTCAGCCGCGGCCACCA
The DNA here is from genome assembly GCA_022706165.1 of Candidatus Hydrogenedentota bacterium. Taxonomy (GTDB): domain Bacteria; phylum Hydrogenedentota; class Hydrogenedentia; order Hydrogenedentales; family SLHB01; genus JAKJDA01. Next base: position 2,943 of record JAKJDA010000262.1, read on the forward strand.
TGTCGCGACACTCCTGCATGCTGCATCCCATCGGTTTTTCGAGCAGGACATGCTTGTCCGCGGCAATCGCGGCCAAGGCAAGCTCCGCGTGCTGGTCGTGCGTCGTGCAAATGTCGACGGCCTCGATGTCCGCATCGCGCAGCATTTTCGCCACATCGGCATACACCGTCGCGCCGCCGACTTCCCCGGCGCGTTTGCGGGCGGCCTCTTCGCTAATGTCGCACACAGCGGTCATCGCCACCCGCTCGGGAAATCCTTTGAACGCGCGCAAATGCTGGCCGGAAATGCCCCCGGCGCCAATGAGACCGATCTTGAAAGGCTGAGACATGGATCCTCCTTCTTAATGAAATGGAATTGCCGACTGGGGAACCCTCTTACACCCGTTCCTTTAAATGCCGAATACTCCGTTCCGCCTGATCAACCGTTCCGCACTCGACCGACAGGACGATGTCGCGGGGGGCGGTTCGACAGATATCGATGACGCGTTTCCAATCAATGACGCCTTCGCCGCAGGCGCAGCCAACGGGGGTTCCCGTCACTTTGCCGCGCTCGGTATCCGACTGACTGAGCGAAATGTCCTTGCCATGCAGATGGACCAAGCGGTCCTTCACGCGCTCCAACCATTCGTAGGGGTCGTGCCCGCACAGGTAGCTATTCCCCGTGTCGAAATTGATGCCGATAGCCGGGCTCTTCACCAACCCCGCGATGCGATCGAGACCATCCGGGCGCTTGCTGTACTGCTGGTGCGGCTCGATGCCGATGAGAATGCCGCGCGGTTCCGCCACCAAGGCGGCTTCCTGCAAGACGTAACGCATCAGGACAAAGTCCTCGGCCTCGGTCGTCCAGCGCGGCTTGGGCCCTTCGTCTGTATTGACCACCGGCGCTCCGCACTCCGCCGCAAAACGAATGGCTTGTTTCAGGTATTCCGTGCTGATCTCCGGTTTACACAACGGGGTATGGGTCGACAGCCCCGAAAGCTTCACCCCCGCCTCCTCGCAGGCCCGCTTGATGCGCAACGGATCGTCCAACATCGAGACGCTATGGAAATACCCCGCCTCGCTCAACAATTCCCGGCCCCAATGCACCATCGGCTCGACGTATGCATAGCCCAATTCGGCGGCCTTTCTGACGCCCCATTCGAACGATTTGTCCTCATGCCGCACAAATTCCATGTTAATGCCAATACCCACCTGACCCATTTTCAATGCCCTCCTTCTGGCGCCAATGCGCCGATCTGGGACTCATGGAGCTAACGCACAGCCCGCCATATCCATTTCCACCCCCCACGATCCCCTTGCCAACACAAACCATTCTCAGACGCCATCCCGTTTGGCGGTTTAATGCGACGGCCTGCCGCAACCTCTTGACCGGCACGCGCAAGCGGGGTAGGATGCAACCATGAAAACGCCACAAACTCTTTCCCCGGACCAGATGCGGGCGCTGTTGCCGGAACGGCCCGCCTCTGGGCACAAGGGGACGTTTGGCCATCTCTTCGTTCTAGCCGGATCGCGCGGATTCACGGGGGCGGCCAAGCTCACGGCAATGGCCGCAGCGCGTTCGGGCGCGGGATTGGTCACCGTGGGCGTGCCGCGCCCATTGGCGG
>JAKJDA010000263.1 GCA_022706165.1 Candidatus Hydrogenedentota bacterium
GTGATGGGCCTCACTTACGACAACATGCTGGTTAAGGGCGGCAAGTACGCCTACCGCGTGGACACCGGCGGCGCGCTGCTGTACCGGGCGCAGGGGGCGCGCAAGGGCGCGGCGTTCGGTAATATCGTCGAGGAATGGACGTCGTTCCGCACCGTGCCGTCCTATACCACCACTCCCGTGTTTAAACGCATAACCGAGAAGCAACTCATTACGTCGGCGAACCGGATCCTCAAGATAAGCGACGACGATATTCGGCGACTCGTGAAACTCTACGGCATGGATGACAGCCTCGCGGAAACGCTGATCGCCCGCAAGCGATTCATCCAGGCCGAGGCGGCGAAATTAAAACGCAAAGGCGTGAAGGCGCGCACCGTGGCGGCGGCGAAGACGCCCGAGAAAACTCTCACGGCGGCGGAATGGGCGGGCGTTGAGGAATCACGGGGCAACGGCTACGCCGTGGCGATCGACAAGAGAGACATCGAGGATCAGCAAATCCTGTTCTGGCGCGAGAAAAAGGCCAACGGTGAATGGATTGTCAATGGAACGTTCAAGGTCAGGGAAGAAGCGCTACGGAAACTGAACGAGTTGGCGGACATGGCAGACCGTTTTGGGCCTGTGGTTGATAACGATATTTTCTTCGAGGACGTGGAAGCATTCTATAAAATCATCCGCGACAAAATCGCGGCGGGGGAAACAGACGTCTCTCAATGGTCGAATATTTATCGCCGTCAGTTGCAAGGGCTAGTGAACAAGTACTCCCAGTTCGACGCGGCAAAGAAACAGTACTATCAGCCGTGGATCGAGGAAATCGAGCGGGTGTTCAACTCGCAAACGGCATCCTGGCGTGGTCCGCAAGATCCGCTATTGCCGTTTACTCGGCCTGGATCTGGAGGGTATCCGCCGGGAGTTGTGCAGTTTCAAAAAGTATATCGTGACCTGGAGGAGAAGATCACGAATAAGGGATGGATCACGCGGACGGGGCAACTGAAATCCGGCTCGCGCTACGGATTCCAGTACTACTACGAGGCGAAACTCCCGGACGGGACGGTTATCCGGTATTGGCCGGAGCGGACGGATATTAGTTATTTCGCTCACAACCGCGTGCAGGTAATCAGCGCGGGTGACCAGGCGGATTCGATATTCGATGCGCTCAAGCAAGTGGGCGTGGACGTAGCGCGGGCGACGGCGTCGGATCAGGAGGAGTTGTATCTCCGGCAGATTGCCTACGCGGCAAGGCCGCAAAAACACCTTGAATTCGAGCGTCTCTTTATTGTCCCGGATCAAGGCCGTCGCATCGAGATGATGAAGGATTGGATCAATACAGAACTCAACATTCCCGACATTACGAAACTCAAGGACTATAACCCGGCGGGCACACATGAAGCGTTTGGGCACGGGCGCATCCTGCGTTACAGGCCTGATCTGACGGGCAGGGAGTGGAGTCAGTTCGCCAGCAAGTACCGCGTGTTTCACGACGTGGAATTCAGCGGGCATGATATTGATGACGTGATTAACAAAGTGCTTAACGCCGGGGGAAAAATGACATCGACGAACGACCGTCTCCTGCGCCGCTCGGTGATACCCATGGGCGCTAGTCCGGGCGAGGACATCGCCTCAGGCGGCGCGGAATATTTTTTCACGCGCATAGAGACGATCACCGGCATGAAGCGGCGGCGCGGCATCTACTGGAAGGCCGATCACCTGAAGCGGATGGACGCGATCGTTTACGACGTTGATAATTATGGCCGGACTATAGGGGATTTTGTGCTGCAAAACCGCCAGTCCACGATCGCCGAATTCAAGGCGGCGGCCCGCAATAGCGGTAACGAGACGATATTCAAGGATGGAATGTCTCTCTTCGACAAACTGGATCGCATCGTGGTGGAGCAACGCGATCGGCAGAAAGTCATCGACGTGTTCCGGCGGCACGGCTACCAGACACTCCCTGACGGGCGGCGGATCGAGGATATAATAGTGGTGGAGGCTCCATGACTAATCTATTCGACCAGCGCAAGTACCCCCTCATTATCGAGATCGCTCCCGACAATATCCGCATGATCGCGGAGATATTCCCCGCCGTGAACGGGATAGTGTTTTTTGATTACGGGTGGCATCTGGAAGAATCGGCCCATCCGATCCACCAGGTAAAGGGAAAAATCACTGGAACAGGCCCGTGGCGCGTCGGTGACGCCAAGATCCACGAACTCAACCAGGATGATACCCAGGCTCGGCACCGCGCATGGTGGGAATGGATTGAGATCATCAAGAAAAACTATCCGCCCCGCGAGCGGATCGAGGAGATCGCCCGCCGCTTCGGCGCGATCGTTTGAATTTCCCCTTTTTGCGCTTCCTTTTTCCCATTCTTGCACTATATTATATAGTGACCTTTTGGAGCGTGCTGCCCGGAGCCTCTTTTCCTCCTTGCCCGTAGGCTCCGGGCGGCCAATAAACACACAAAACAGCGTTCACGGGGCTAACGCCCCAGGGTTATCGGGTCTGATCCGCGCGATTGCGGGATCGGACCTTTTTTTTGCCCGTTGCGCCCAGGACGAAAAAAAAGTGAAAAAAAGTGAAAAAAAAGTGAAAAAAGTACTTGACAACGGTTTCAGTTTGGCTATAATATATGCAGAGGTTGAGAAAAAAACGGGCAAAAAGGAGAGAGACGATGGGCACTTACCAGAACTTCATGAAGGATTGGAAGCAGACCGAGACCCGCGAAGCGGATGTTTGTGATGGGCGGTTGCTGATCCAGTTTACATACGATCCGAAGACTGTAGCGCTGGTGAAAACCCTCACGGGCGCAAAGTTCCACCGCGAGGGAAGCAAGGCGACTCGGTGGAACGATAAGGTTTGGACTGCATCGGATACCCTGCAGAACCGCCAGAATTTGGCGGATTGGGGATTTAACATCTAATAGTTCGCCCTGCGATTTAGCCACCCTTCGGGGTGGCTCGACCGCTCGGCGAGCGGCAAAACGGGAGCCGGACCCGCCAACCGGCAAAGGAGAGAGACAATGAACCACAAGCAATTTAACGGACTCCAGATCACGGTGCAGGCGACGGGCGGGCAGTACGAGGTAGAGTTCTCGACGGCAAATGACTCGCGGACGATCGCCATCGAATCCACGGGCGGCGTACCCTGCGAGGAACTGGAGGACATCCTCTGCGGGATCAACAATGCGCCGGAAATGGCGGGCATCCTGGATGTGGACGTGGATGAGATCGATGACATCCTCGATGACCTCTTGGACATCGTCTAGGTTCGCCCTGCGATTTAGCCACCCTTCGGGGTGGCTCGACCGCTCGGCGAGCGGAAACCAACCTAAAGGAGAGAGGGCATGAAAACCTATCCGAAGCCGACACCGACCAAGCGCTATTACGTATTCCGTTCTTTCGACCGCCATTTTCCGCCGCTGGAGACCATGGAGTACGTCTCCCGGCACACGCGCCAGGAGGCGATGTGGAAGCGCGCCCAGAGCCTCTGTCACAAGAACCGGGTCGAGGCGCATGACGGGAAGGCTCCCCTCTACTGGTTTTACCGGGTGCACTTCACCGCTCCGGGGCGTTCGCCGGAGATTGAGCGCTACGGGTGAGGAGGCGAAATCATGACACTGAACGGATGGGATCGCGTAGATCACGTGTATCACATGGACCAAGCCGCTTCGTGGAGGTATCTGGCGAAGGCTTGGCCGGAACAGAGCCGGTGGGTGGAGTTCAAGGAGCGGTACATCCGCCTGGCGCGGCAGAAAAACGCCCTGCTCCGGGCGCAGGCGGCGGAGCGGCGGAAAATAGGAGGCTGACCATGCGCGGACGATACATGCAGTTGAGGCGGGCGGATCACTGGCATCCACACGATCCCCAGAACCCTTGGGGGATGTGCGAGCAGTGCGAGGAGACCATACACGAGGATTTCCTCGTTGAGGTCGAAGAGGGCGACGAGGTCCGGACGCTCTGTCCGGAATGCGCGGAAGAGTTCAAGGTAGGAAAATTTTCATTATCCCATTAACAACGGTTTCTGTTTTCACTATAATTTACACAAACTGGAAGCCCAAAGCCATAGGCGAACACTGATTCGCCTGGCGAGTGAGACCCCATCCTATCTCTCCGGGATGGCGGTCTCCCCCGCCCAACGGGGCGAAAACAAAACAAGGAGAAACGGAAATGAAAACTGAAGTTCTATTCGTTTTCAACGGGCGCAACGCTGGCAATATCGCCGCCGAGGCGCGGGCGCAATACCCGGAGCATGATCTCTATGTGATCCGGGAGGATGCCGACACGCTGCCCGCTCCGGAGGGGCTGCCGGTGGTCACCGTGGGCGACTTGCCGCGCATGACGTGGCGGCGGCGGCGGCTAATCATCGCCGCCACGGGCCAAGAAGTTCTGCTTCTGCCGGACGGTGCGCAGGTGGACGACGCCGCGCCAGAGAGCATCGTTCTTGTGGCGAACGGCGGACGGACCGCCGCCCAAGTGCGCACTCTGCTGACGCTCCTGGGTACCGGTGCTGATCCGGCAGCGGCGGGGCGTTACGCGGGACGG
>JAKJDA010000264.1 GCA_022706165.1 Candidatus Hydrogenedentota bacterium
ACATAGACCGCGTTTGGGTTCACGGTCACCGGGTTGCTGCCTAGCATTGTGATCACGGGCGGGACCGTGTCCGGCGGTTCGACGACATTCACGATGCGCACGACGGGCGTGGCTGGGTTGCCGGCGGCGTCGCTGACGGTATAGGTCACGGTGTATGAGCCGAGGACTGCCGTGTTCACCGTGCTGGTGGCGACGATGTTCGCGGTGATGTCGCCGTCTTTATCGTCGATGGCCGTCGCGCCCGCATCAACATAGACCGCGTTTGGGTTCACGGTCACCGGGTTGCTGCCTAGCATTGTGATCACGGGCGGGACCGTGTCCGGCGGCGCTATAACCGTGACGAATGCTGTCTTGGTCACGGTGTTGGTCCTGCCGGACGCCCCGGCTGTGAGCGTGACCGAATAGATGCCGGGGGTTGCGTAGGCATGAACGGGGTTTTGCTCCTGGCTCGTTGCTCCGTCGCCGAAATTCCACTGCCAGTCCGTAAGCGTCAATACGCCGGCCAAGGTCGCGTCCGTAAAGTGGACCTCCAATGGCGCCTGACCACTTAGAGGCGCAGCCGTGAAACCGGCCAACGGAGGCGACTTCACCGAGATCGTCGCCGGAGCGGTTTCGTCGCCAACGTCGCTGACAGCGGTAACGCTGAGTGTGTTGTCGCCGGGATTGAGTGCAACAGTCGCATCCCAGGCAGTCTGGTCGGCTTGGTGACCCATCGAAACCCCGTTTACCTTAATATCCGCGGTGGCGACGTGGCACGTCCCATCAAGCGTCACAGAGTCGCCGTTGCACGTGAAACTCTGGCCATTGTTTGTCGTGATGACCGGCGGCGCGCCGAAGTCCGTCGCTCCGACGCTGAACGCCCAGTAGGCGTATTCATTCCATGCGGGAGAACCGGATGCTGCCATGACTTTCACGCTGACTTGGCTCTTGCCTGCCGTGAACAACGCAGGCACCATGAAGGACTCTTCTCGCCAGCAGTGAATCGGATTTCTCGCTGCGGTGTAGAAGGCGCCGACCATCACGCCGTCTACGGACACATTGGCTTTTTGTACGACGCTCTGGTCGAATAGGCGGCGCAGCACCATGCCTTGGTTGCCAGGGGCGAGCTTGACGGTGAACTGGCTGTGTCCGGTGAACGTGCGCCCGTCGTCGGTCACGGAAATACCATCGTCATCTCCCTCGAAGGTATTGGTGAACGGCCCAAAGGCTGTCTGGTCGCTTATGGCATACGCATGCGCCGTCTCGCTGGCCGTGTTGCCCACGTCCACCTTGTCCGTCAGGAACAGGCGCGTCGGGGCCTGGTAGTACATTGCGAGGATGTAGGCGTCGCATTGCGAATCGTTGATATGGCCGTGCTCGATCCCGGCGCGGATGCCTCGCTGGAATGGAATCGCTTCTTGAAGCAGTATGCGGTACATGCTGCTCTTGTCGGGCGGGCCCGAGATGCGTTGCGTGTGCCCCCACGTCGGGAGCGTCTTCAGACCGAACGCAAAGTAGTAACCGTCGCAGTAGAAGTCCTCCGTGCCTGTGCCCTGCTCGACGGGAGTGCGACTACCGTCGATGTAGATGCGCTCGTCGCCTTCGAGATGGATGCGATTCGCGTCATTGTTCGGGTCAGGATTGTTCACTGTGCCCGTGACCGACTGCACCACGCCTACCAAATGCCCCGCGCCGTTGGCGTTGAGAATGGGCAAGTCGCGGCCCGGAGTTGACGGCACGGACACGTTATACTGCGTTTTGAAGTAGCCGACACTGGTGAATGCTCCGGCGAACCCCTTGTGCGCGACGGTGAATGCAACCGGTCCTATGGCCGATTCGCTCGCGTTGAATAATTCGATTTTCGCGTGCGTCTCGAAGGGCATTGGGAAGTAACAGTACAGCGTGTTGCCCGCATCGAGGCCGAGCATGAGCGAACGCGGCGCGATGCCAACTCCGTATTGTCCGATGGCGAAGAATGAACCCAACGGCGCATCGACGCTCGGCGTCGCCTCGTTGTTCCAGTAGATGCGCAACCACAGCGAATTCAGCGTCGAATCACTGGGGACTTCATTGTTGAAATTGAGCCGGATCGTCTGAATGGTCTTGGGGCCATCGATGTTGAGCAGCGTCGAGGCCATGCCCGCGGCGAGCATCACGCTGCCCGCCGTTGTTGTGTTGCCCGTGGCGTCCTTCGGATCGAGCGACATCTTCGCCGGGTCCCATGCGGCGTCCGCAGCGGCGCGATTTTCTGAACCCGTCCACGATGTCACGCTTGTGTCCGGCGTAAAGAGCTGGTAGTCGATGTTATAAAACTTGAGGCGCGGCGTAACGACTCCGCTCTTCGTGTAGTTGTTCGTGGTGATCTTGATGTGTTGTCGGAATGGAATGGGATAGAACGAGACGTCCGCGCCGCGCGCGTATGCGACGGGGCTGCCTTCCGCCTGATAGCGCATCAATGGGGCCAGGAACGGGGCCGCCGGCGTAAACCACATGTTGTACAAGTTAGTGCCTAGAGCGACCGTGCTGAAGATCGGCGTCGAGTTGTTGTCGATGTAGATTTTGAGGCTCGGAGCATAGATGCCGTCGTAGCCCGTGTACCAGAGACGGTAGATGACGCCTGGGCCCTCAATATCGCACAAGACGTCCTCTTCGCTGAGGCTGGCAGGCGGTTGCGTCACGAAATTCGGGCAATTGAGATAATTCAATTTGTCGTTCTTGCCGCCAGTTCGGTCGAAACTTGACATGTGCCCCGCTTGGGTATCCACACGTAAATACGGCAGCCTGTCAAACGCCGTGATCGCTGAAAGTCCCCTGGGTTCCACGGCAGCAGCATAGGCTGCCGACGCGATGCCCAACAGCAAACATACGGCAATGGCCATGACAGGCCTCCCTTTCCAAGCGTTTTCTTGACAAGACATGAGATGCCGCCTCCCTTCCCGTGTGCTGAAAAATGCTTATAGGGCAGCTGCGGTCCGAAATGATCTGGGCCTCGTGTCGTTTGGGAAGATACATCGCTACCGTCACGACAAAATCGCGCACCGGGGTCAAAAAGGACGAAATCCTTCCCCCGCATCAAGCACCTTGATACCTCCACCGGATCTCATAGACCCCACCCTGCGTTTCGGCACAACAATCGCTGCGTTGTTATACTTTACACTATAGACTAACGAAAGGCAATGCCTTACATAATGCCATGCGCGCGAATTTCGTGCCGGAAGAGAATATTGAACTCATCCAGAAGTCTTCCAGGAACTCGCCATCGCCAAAGGTGACGGACGCTACGCCAAGCTCATCCGATAACTCCGAAATGACTGGGCGCTTTCACCCTAAATCGCCGATCCGATTCACCGAAATACGCACTCATGCCCGCTTTCCGCGAATTCTCTGCGCCTGGTGACCCCGTGCATGCCAAGCACATCGCCTTGGGTTGTAAGTGATTGTGTGGCAATGGACTGCGAGAGGGCGCGGCCAAGTGGACTTCGTTGTAGTGCGCCACGAATTGCCCCACAACGCGCCGGGGTCGTCGAGCGAGAGTGGGGTCTGCGGGCGAATGCATTCGGTCTTCAAGGACTTGTGCCAGCGCTCGATCTTGCCGTTGCTCTGCGGGTAGTCGATTCGCGGGTATTCGCGAGGCGCGCCCCTACTCGACTGGGTCGTCCTCGCCGGGCCATCCCTCCGCCCCAAGGAGCGGCACGAAAATGCAGCCCATCGCGTATTCCTCGACGAAACCTTCTGGTTTTCGCACCCCCCGCACCAACGTCTGGCTCATGCGTCCTCCCACAGGACAAACCAGACGCCCCCCCTCGGACAGTTGACGTATGAGCGAGATCGGTATCTGGGGGGCGGCGGCCGTCACGATGATCGCGTCGAAAAGGCCCTGTTCCGGCGCGCCCCGCGAACCATCGCCAACGAAGACCGTGACGTTGCCGTATCCAAACGCGGCGAGACGCTCGCGAGCCAGCGCGGCGAGGCGCGGATGGCGCTCTATTGTGACCACTTCCTGTGCGAGCAGCGAAAGGATCGCGGCCTGATATCCAGAACCGGTCCCTATTTCGAGCGCGCGGTCAACGGAGCGCAAACCAAGAAGCTCGGTCATGGCGGCCGCCATAAACGGCTGCGAGATGGTCTGGCCAAGGCCGATCTCGAGGGGATGATCTTCGTACGCGGCGGCGCGCAGGCGCGGAGGAACAAATTCGTGGCGGGGAACGCTGCGAAAGGCTTCGAGAACGCGCGGATCGCATATCCCGCGCGATTCGAGCTGTACGCTCACCATGCGCGATCGAAGAACCGCGAATGGGGGATCTTCCATGTCGCCCTCTCTGTTCCGCCTTTGGCCGCCGCGTTCCCCACGCACGTGTTGCCAAAGACATGCCATCTTCCTCCCGTTTTTTTGCGCGATCGACCCAAGCCAGTCGAACGCGCACAGCAGGAAGGCCGCCTGGCGCTTAAAGCATCATACCGAAAGTCGCGCGCCTTCGTCATGCAAGGAAGCGGGACGATGGCTCCGCATTTTGCTCCAAGCGCGCCGCGCGCCGTCGCCCGCGCATTCCGGATA
>JAKJDA010000265.1:0-4276 GCA_022706165.1 Candidatus Hydrogenedentota bacterium
ATAGCCTTGATATGGCAAAAACATTCGGAAGAATAGGCAATCTCGTCCGTGCAGCAAGAATGGCGATCCCGGATTTTGCCTCCCGGCGCGGCCCTTTGGGGCCGTCCACTGTAATGCCGACGGTGCTGTCTTCTTTCGCGGCGCGTTCGAGCGCGAGCAACGCCTTGGCGCCCCCCCGGGAAGAAGAGCCGCGCAACGCGGCAATGCCGCAACGCCAGGAAATGCGCGCCGCCAACTCTCCGTCGAAACTGTAACTGGTCAACGTGACAAAGCCGGAATTTCTATATCGCCAAATGGCCAAACCCAGCACCTCGTGCCACGTAGCAAGAAGAGTTCGCCCGTGAATGGACAGGGTCGAATCAAAAACGGCTTTATTTCTGTACTCCATCTCGCACGTGGAACATACCGCCTTGAGAAAGGAAGAAATGGCGAAGGAGGAAACGGAAAGTCCCATGCGCTGCCACAGCGTGAATGGGAGCGGGCTCGGCTGAAACGGAACCGTGCGCCTCAATGTTGCTCGAGGCCTTTCAGAAGTTGCCAAATCATGCGCGTCCGCGGACACGGAAGAGCGGCTATCTGGCCGCGCCGGAGAATCTCGCCGCTGAGGGCCTCGATCTCGGTTCTGCGGCCTGCTCGAACGTCTTGCAGCATCGGAAGCACAACGTCGGGATTCTGGGCGCAGAGCTCTTCGGCCCGCTCGATCAGACTGTACGAAAAGCGATATCCCTCTGTCGACGCCACCTTCACGGACTCCACCACCAAATCGCGCATAAGTTGACGCGACTCAGACACTTGCAACAAACGGCCCATCGGAACGTTCAACAGCGCCGAAAGCGGTTCGATCGCTGCGGATATGGCTGCCTTTTCCCAGAGTATCTGCCCCGGCGCGTCCGTCAATTCAACGGTAAAACCCGAGGCTTCGAGCGCTTCTTTGGCCTCCTGAACCGAGCATGACGTCCAGCTGCCAAATACAATTTTTCCAGAAGCTGCGTGCCGAACGCGTCCCTCATCGACAGTCTCTGCATATTCGGAGGTTGTTCCTGCTAAAACATGGGAGCTTCCCGTAATGGAACATAATGTTTCAACATTACCCAATCCACCCTGAATCGTCAGAGCCGGAGAACCGCTATATATCTTCAATGTACTTGTTGAATAAGACTTTACACAAACGATCACAAGGTCCTGACTTGGCGGAACACTTGAAACGATCGAAGGGGTAGCCGTAATCACTTCTGAAGCGGTTTCGACCTCGATTCCATTTTGCTTCAGACGTTGAATCCGGTCAAGCTTGTGATCCACCAATGTCGTTTGAATGCCGCTACGGGCAAATCTGGCGGCAAATAAGCACCCCAGCGCGCCTGGTCCGACAATAGATACTTTCATATCGCGTACGTTGCTCCCTTTTCGCCCCCCGCGAGAGGGTTACATGTTCAGCTTCGCTCTTTTACAAAGCATTCCTTGAAACCGGATCTCTTTTGAAGATCCTGTCGAGCCTTGTTCGCCTCTTCGCGAGTCGCGTAGTCGCCGATGAAAACACGCATGTATTTACCGTCTTCTGAGGGCACGATTTCCGCCCTGAGATCGCTGTTCGCCTCAAGCAGTTTTTTGTAATTTTCTGCCTGCTCTCGATTCTTGACGTCGTAGGCGACGACTTGGACGGTGAATCGTTTTTCTGATCGGGCAGATCCCGTCGATGTGGACGGCGCGGGAGCCGTCGCGGGGGATGGAAGAGCAGGAGAGGGCTTGGTCTCCGTGGAGGGAATGGACGATGCGGGAGGCTGAGCCTTGGCTGCGGGAATCTCTCCTGTGGTGTTTTCCGGCGTGGTTACGATAGGTTGTGTGGTTGTTTTCAATGCGGTTTCGGGCATTCCGGCGGAAGCGGCGGGGGAAGGCGCAGGGGGCGCCATGGGAATTGGAACATCCCGAGCAGTCGCCCCCCTGGGGGGAGGGGCCGGCAAACTGGTGCTTCTCGGAACGGCATCGGCTGGAGCCTGACTTTTGACCAGGGGCGATGTAGGCACTTGGGGCCATGTCTGCTGTCCCGTGGCTGGGACTGTGGAAGCGACCGAGGAAGCGGGGGGGGCGTTGTTTCCGTTCGTTCCGCTGGACTCGGCGGGGGCGTTTGGCGCAAGGAGGGAGGCTCCGATATGGAGGCTGTTTTCGGAACGTCCGACGACCACGCCGAGTAGAAAACAGACCAAGCATACTATCAAGGCGATGCAGATGCCTATGATCAACTGAAACGAGGTCAGTTCGGTGACGTGAACATCTTGATCCAACACGGACCTATTCCTGGCCATTCCCTTGCTCTGCTCCTTGTACAACGGCGTGTTCTGGGTCTGCCTCTTCGGGATGTTCCCTGTTTTTTAGGCGTTCCAGAAGCGCCTCCCGCCCTTTCTCCAGTTCTTCGTAGGTCAGGTTAGGATCGCGCACTTCTATCAATCGGTCGCTGATCCGATCCGCGTATAGCGCGCCTCGGGTTTCGTTCTCCGCTTGGTCGAATTCCTTCAACAGACGGAAGACCTTCTGCCGGCGAAGCAGTTGCGCCGCCAAAAACGCGATGGAAAGTTCCAGACGCTCTTCCGAAACCGCAGCCTCGTAAAAGACCTGGCGAAGCGGCGAGAAGGTTTCTGGCGGTTCCAGCTGGTCCGCTTTTGGGTCGCGGTATTGGGTGTTCCAGACAGCCAACGCCCCTGCGGCGTAGGACTCGTCCCAGGCGTCCATGCCGTAGTCTTCGCGGACAAGGGTCTGGTTCTCTGAACGAATCAACGACACCACGGCGTCGCCGTGCACGAAGTCTCGTTCTGTCGCACGACACGCGCGGCTGCTTTTGCCAATCTTTATTTCCATGGACCTCCGCGAGCTTTCGCGCCATCCGTTATCGGCCTACGCTTATAATGCCTCCCCCGATTTTAAGCAACTCGACAAGGATTTTTCTAGGAAAATCAATCAACTCGCTGGTGACGGCCAACGCCCCGCTCACCAAGGTTACGCTGATCGCGGGAACGCCCGCCACTTCGCTATGGGGACGAAACGTCGGCCCTGTGACGTTGAAGGTCAGTTCTATATTTTGCTGGGCCAACCGGTGTCCCTGCACGGTGATGCTATCCCGTATGGCTGGAATTTGTTCCGCAACCTGCGGCGATATCGAGACGCCGAGGCTATAGTCCATGTCGCCGCCATGCACGAACCCTCCGTTGCCGCTTATCTTGACGCCTTTTGAGAGGAGTTCCACGTTGTTCGTAATCACGCGATCGTTTTCGAACAGGACGTCCGACTTGAGCGTGGAAAAAGCGAGCGATGCTGGGATGCTCGCCTCTTCGCCGCTCATCCGGCTTTGCAACTGCGAGAGGATATAGTCGGCGTTGAAACGTCCATTCGAGATTTCGAAAGCGCCTTGTCCGCGCAATGTGGCCGGGTCGTCGCGGTCCATGCCATACGTGACGTTTCCGCTTATGTTGCCGTTGAGCGCATCGGGAAATTTCAGGTGTTCGAGGAAGAAATGCACGGGCACATCGTTCCATGTCGCCACTGTCTCGTATGCATTGTCTATGCTGTTGTTGCGATACGAACCCGACAGGCGTCCCTCGTCAATCGCCGCGCTGAAATGCCGAAGTCCCCCCGACTGATCCTTTAGGTAAGCCTCTCCCGTGAAATCTGTCCCTTTCCAGGGGGGCAGCGTCAACGTCTTCGCAAGAAGCGTATACTCCCATTCCCGGTCATCGGGCGGAAATTTGGCTGCCAACGCCGGATCATCGGGGCGCATGGGGTTGAACCAATGGTCGCCAAACGAGGGCATCGATGCATGTTCGGCTTTTATCGAAAGACTGCCCGTGTCGGGGCCTTTGGTCACCGTTCCTTCCAGCGCGGCCCCTTGAATCGCGATGGGACTGCGTCCGCCAACGGGCAGGATGTCGATGGCGTCGATGGCGCAGGCCATGGTCGCGTGCCAAATGGGGGGATCGTGGCTTTCGCGAACCCAGTCGTACGAGGCCGCCGTTGCCGTCCCTCCTGTGACTTTGTATGGGATGGCAAGGCATTGTCCCACCGTGCCGATATCAAGTCGTTCGGAGGTCGAGTGCGTCGCCATCAACACCCACTGCCGACCGTTGTGTTTCATTTCCATATGGGATTTGACGGGGGAATTGACGATCATCAAATCGGCATCGATTGCGGCCGCCGCGCGTGGCGTGATATGGGCGGTCACGGAGCCGATTGCCCCGATTCCCGGAGGTTTGCGATACCACCATTCGTATGCCACTTGGGTTTGGGTGGC
>JAKJDA010000265.1:4286-4519 GCA_022706165.1 Candidatus Hydrogenedentota bacterium
GGTCGAAGGTAAGCACGCCGTTCAGAGAACCTGAGCCGGATATTTCTGTGTCTTTGATCGCCGCGAACAACGGCGTCGCTTCGATACGCGACAGGGTCCCGTTGAACGCAAGGCGTCCGGAACGGTTCGCTGTGTCAAAGGAAGCGTTTCCCCACCAGGGATTTCCGGTGACTTCTGCGCTCAACGGCGCAATCTTCACGTGTCGGCCGTCAAACAATAGCATGCCGGCGATT
>JAKJDA010000266.1 GCA_022706165.1 Candidatus Hydrogenedentota bacterium
CGAATAGGCATTCGGTATCACCACCCTACGAAAATCGAATGTTGCCACCCCATCCTCGACACGCCCATTGAACGTGCCCACCCCGCTGACCGTAAAGGTCGGAGCGGAGCCGCCCGTGTTGATGCTGATCGTGCCGGAACCGCTCAACACCAAGTCTCCTAGAGAGCCATCGCTTTCGTAGATGGTCTGGAAACTGGCCATTGCACTGCCCGCCACAAGCAAGCACAGCACCAACAGCACGCCCCTCGTTCTGCATAACGTCCCCATCACTTCGTCCTCCATATATTTCACCATGCCACACAACACACGACAAAAATACACCCCACCCGGGATGAACAACCGGAGTTTGGCAACCCTTTGCACCGTGCACAGCGGCAAACCCCAACATTTGCCTGCTCTGCATGCTACCCCGACACTACCTCGGATCCACAGCCCCAAGAGACACCCACGTCACCTTTCCCAATATCACACTCTCACAAGAGAAAACGCACCCCGTGCACGCCGTCTTGCCACTCCAACCCCAATATCTTGTAGAAAAAAAACACTCGCCCAGCGTACACCAACCACAGCCTGCCATCTTGTAAGCAATTTACATGCCGCATATGTATACCGCAAACACGAAATGTAAAATCATAAAATATATATTAAAAAAAAGGGTATACGGCTTATTGATTTATGGCGTGCGTAAAAATACGCTTTGAGCGCGCATATTTACACATTCCCCTATCGTTATTTCGCCTAATGCCGTTCCCTCATCTTGTGTCTTTCCGTGAACGAGGCCAATGTATGGGATGGGGCAGGATGGCCACCTGTCGCCTTGCACACACCCGATCCGCCGCGCCGAAAGCCAGGTGTAGTTTTTTTCGCTGGCACATACCCCAAAGCATCTTCTTCAATGCTTGTGTAGGCGTATTGCTCCCTTATATAGTTACCTATTTGAAACCGTTTCTTCATGGCTCTCCCGCATGCTTTCTTTGTCAGTCGATTCGGCCTGTCGATTCGGCCTGTTGCCCCCCGCAAAGACACTGTGTTATACTGAGTCCGTGAGACGGCTGGTGCAAGGGCTTGTTCCACAAAATGATGGATACAAACGGGTGAGAAGTTGTGCCCTCTTGGGCGTGGGAACGTCGGGGTGTCGCGGCGAGACGGTTGCGGATCGTCAAAAACGTAGCGGGCTTTAATGCGGTTAACACTCATTGGGGTTTGGGCAATAGGCATGGCAGCGGCGGCGATCATTTGCTACGTCGTGCTCCGACCGTCATTTACGGAAACCCAAACGGAATTCGATGGAACGCCGCAGCGCCAAGCCATATCGGATCAAAGCGCCTCACCGAAAACAACCGCCTCGATCCAGACGATTGATGAAGAAGGAGTCGTGGCGCCATCCCAATTGTCTGATCCTTTTTCTGGCTCCTCCAGCGATGTAAAATCGTTTTTTGATTCGGATTGGGAGGATACGGGGACTTTTTCCAAGGGATTGCTTCTGCTTCAAAACGCAGGAACAACGTCCAACCAGAAAAACCAGGCGCTGAGCAAGTTTGCGGCGAATCTACACCGGCTGACGGTCGATGAAATACAGCAGTTACTGGACGCGTTGCGCGATCTGTTGCGCGATCCAGCCACGGACGCCGCGGTGCTGCGACAGGCTGTACATACGTTCGCCGCTGCGGCCCTGCTCCAGAAAGAACGCGGTCAGTGGTCGGGAGAGAGGGCGCGTCAGGACGGCGCATTGCTGATGGCCATCGCGGCAAACGATGCGGCGCCGCCAGAAGGACGGCATGCGGCGTTGAAGGCATTGGGAGCGCTCGACGTAAGAGACGCGACGCCGATGATACGCGGCTTGTTGGACGACAAGGAGGGACGCGTGCCTCCGGAAGCGTTGGCGGGCGCTTGTTTGGCCCTTGCCAGATTGGAACCGGACCAAGCTGCGCCTGCGATAGGGGAAATGATTCGGACAACGCAAAGTCAGACCGTTTTTGATGCGGGAGTGTATGCTCTCGGCGAGATCAACACGCCGCAGGCGATGGTCGCCGTCGTGGAATCAATGGACCGTTATCTGGATTCGCCCGCAGGCGCCGCGTCCCTATCGAAGATGGCAGACACGATTTTAGGCGTGCTGGCGCAGCCCCAGTCGGCGGCGCTGCCGCAGGCTATTGATGCAACAGAGCACTTGTGGCGCGAGGAACAACGGGCCGCGTATGCGCCATTGCTGGGACAAATCGTCGTGACGGCTCCCGTGGAAGAAGCGCAACACGCGTTGGATCGCCTGCTGGACATGGCCTCGCGATTGGATAGCGAGCGGGAAAAGGAGGCGTTGGAGCCCGTGTTGCAGGCGGCGGAGACACGGCCCGAATTGGACGAATACGCGGATCGCATTCGCGACCGGCTTTCCGCTACGGTTCTGAAACCGAATGACGGAGATGACATACCCGCTCCAGCGTCCAGCGTGTTTGGCGGGCGCTGAGGCGGGCGCAGGCATAGGCGCCCGATACGGGCTGTGAAGACCGGCGGGGATCAACGAGAAAGGCACGAAGCTCATGGAACGCAAACCAATAACGAAGCAGACAGGGTTCGGAGTCGCGGCGTGGGGCGTCATGCTCGTGCTGATCGCGGCGGGAACCGCCCACGCACAATGCCCGTGCGGCAACAAAACCGCCCAGGAGTACGGCGACGCGGTCTATCGCTACCTGAAGGGCGTCACGTGGGCCAATCTGGACTATAACCACACCGGCATTTTTTCGGGCATGAGCCAAGTGGACAGCAAGCCGCGCGTCTTGCATGCACACGGCGTGGACGATTGCATCGTGGATGCGGGGTTGCAGGAAGCGTTCACCTACGACCCGCCTCTCTACTATGGAGCCTACACCCTCGTCGCGCGCAATTTGTCGTTCTCGGAACGCCGGGCGATCGTCGAACTGGCGCAAAGCTTTGTTGGGTCGGGCATTGACTACACATTCTGGGATGCTCTCCAATACTGGGGAACGTCGTTCGATGGCGCCGTGTCCGATATTGCGGCCATCCGCTGCGACGGGCTTACGGAATATTGCTACGAGCGGCTTGGCTTTCGCGTGTGGTACAACCCCAGCGTCCCTGCTCAATGGGACATCTCGCAATTTCCAGACATTCACAACGACGCCCCCACGCCGCCCAGCAACCCCTATGTCGAACTCTCGCCGTGGGCCCAGCGAGGAGCCCCCACCTATTATTCCGGATCTCAACTGACCACGAACACCGACATGCTCCAACCCGCCATCATCTCCTTGCCTTCGTATGAGGTGACCTGCGTTCCGGGCATCGGATACGCCGACGTAACGGTGCGGGCCACGGACGAATCAGGAATCCATCGCATTGCCGTATTGTTGCCTGGCGCATCCGAGTGGACCCTCAGCGACCGGCAACCGCAGCATCCGACAAGCGATTCCTACAGCTATACGGTGCGTGTCGCCACCGAGGGAACATTCGCTTATGTCGCCATGGACAATGGCGGCAATATATCTGCCAACGCGCAAACCGTCAATGTCGCCTTCACCGGAGCCGTGTCGATCGCTCTGGAACCTTCCGCCGTAGTCTCCGCAGGCGCCCAATGGCGCATCGACGGCGGCGCATGGAGGAACAGCGGAGCGGTCGTGTCAGGTCTCAACATCGGCCCGCACCTTGTTGAGTTCACGCCCATTTCGGGTTGGCAAACGCCCCCGATACAAACGGTTGAAGTTGTTGCGGGACAAACCACAACCCACAATGTCTCATACATCCATGACCCCAGCAGCGCACCCCAGGCGGAATTTGTGGCCTCTCCCATCAGCGGCCAAATTCCCCTTCAAGTGCAGTTTCTCGACGAATCGCTGCCCGGTCTTATGCCTATCACGTCGTGGGCCTGGGATTTCGGCGACGGAACCGGCAGCGTCCAGCAACATCCCGTCCATGTGTACGCCGTTCCGGGCGTCTACACCGTTTCCCTGACGATCACGACAGGGATTTCGAGCGACGTTTGTGTCAAGCCGCACTATCTGGTCGTCAAAGCCCCGCCCATCGTGGATTTCCAGGCATCTCCGGTGACGGGCCGCGCTCCGCTTACGGTGCACTTCACCAACGCGACGCAGCCCGGCAGCGAACCGGTCTCTCTGTGGGCGTGGGATTTCGGTGACGGCGGATCGAGCACCGACCCGAATCCAACGCATATTTACACGGAGGCGGGCGTTTATACGGTCTCTTTGACTGCCGGAACGCCCGGCAACACGGCAAACGCGACGAAACCCAGTCTTGTCGTCGTTGATCCTTCCGACACGACGGTTCCGGTGATCACGTTGTTGGGTTCGTCGAGCGTGACGCTGCAGGGCGGGGGGACGTATGTGGACGCGGGGGCGACGGCGTGGGACAACGTGGACGGGGACATCACGTCTCGGATTGTGACGGTGAATCCGGTGAATCCGTGGGTGTTGGGGACGTATTCGGTGACGTACGACGTTTCGGACGCGGCGGGGAACGCGGCGTTGCAGAAGAAGCGGACGGTGAAG
>JAKJDA010000267.1 GCA_022706165.1 Candidatus Hydrogenedentota bacterium
GGCGGCCCTGCCGCATCAGCGCGTGCATGTGGATTTCGATCCGCAGCGATCCGCAGCGCGGGCCACGGGCGGTGAACTCAGCTATTCGTATCAGTACACGAACCATGAATTCCCGTACGCGTACTGGATGCTGCGTATCTCCGGCGACATTCTTGCCCCGCAATAGGCCCTCACATCGCAGAAGCAGCCCCCGGGTTCCGGCCCGGGGGCTGCTTGTTTTCTTACGCTACCCTCAAGCCGGCCCCGGACGGAATCACGGCCAAGATGGCCGTGCTACGTATCACGGGCATCTCTGCCCGTGCGCCGTGGCGTGTAGAGCTACCGCCCCGCAATCCTATCGCCCGGGTGAAGTCACGGCGCCAGCCCCCCGGCGATCTTCGCTGGGGACAGTCCCTCGTGTGTTCCTCGCATTTAACATGGTGAGAAAGCGCAGCAAAAGGGGACTGACCCAGCGACGAAGGAGCGGCCGGGTCTGTACCCTTCTTGCGGAGCGGCCTCGGATTTCGTCGGGATTGTTCCGGTCGTAGCCGATTCTCACGGTGAGGGGTGGTCCTGCCAACGAACGTTCCATCATCTGCGATTAGGGTGCAAGCGCCTGCAGACGTGACGTCGGCTTCCAGCGGCAGAGCATTTGATGTCCGTGCTACGCTGCTCCCTCGCGTAGCACGGCCAATCCTGCGGGCTACCCCAAGCGCGCCTGTATGCGCCGGGCGCCGTAATGGAAACCCCACCACGCAAACAGCACAAGGGCGAGGGGCAGAAGCGTGCCCACCTGCGCAGCCACCACAGAGCTCACGGGCGAGAACTGCCTGGAGGGATTGAGCAACACTACCATTCCCGCTTTCAGAAACTCGAGCGTGAGATGCAGGTCGGCCCACCATAGCCACATGAACGGCATCATGAGCCACGAGACAAGCACCAGGAGCTGAGAAAGCAGCCTAGGCAGAAAGGACACCGTCGTGATAGGCGGGGAGTAGTCCAGCCAACCGTGGTAACTGACCAATGGAAGCGCGATGGCAACGCCGAGCGCCACCCATCGGGTTTTCCCGTGTTCCCACCACATCGACTGGCCCCGCCGCTCTTGGCGCCGCCACTGTAGAAGGATCCATACTGCGAACAGCGTCCACAGGATCAGTGAGATCGGCCAAAGGTCCCGGATGGGCAGTTGCCCGGACGCGAGAGCGCCGGCATGCCACACCAGCGTGAGCACGGCAACCGGAACTAGCCGCACGTAGAAGCGGCTGTGGTCCGCCTGCGCGTGCACCGACCCCAACCACTCTTTCAACGCCCGCGCATCGCCGAAATGCTCGCGCGTCAACAGAATGGCATCGTCCTCGGTGACGGCCTCTTCCCCTGACAGATAGGCCAGGGCCTGGTCTTCCAGGTGGCCGAACAATTCCTCCTGGACTTCGGCATCCAATTCATGCGAAGCGCCAATCTTCCTGGCCAGCGCCCGCAATTGCTCTTCCCCCTTGCTCGTCAGGTGCGCATCCATTTAACAACCCTCCGCGGACCGCAGCACCATCGCGTGCCACTGGTTCCATTGCGACACGCCTTCGCTCAGCGTTTCGCGCCCCTTCTTGGTGACGTGGTAATACTTCCGGCGGCGGCCGGTGTCGGCCTGACGCCACTCGGCCTCCACGAGCCCCTCCTGCTCGAGCTTGTGCAGGATGGGATACAGGGTCCCCTCCTGCCACGTGAACAGCCCGGTGGCCTCCTCGTTCACCTTCTTGAGCAGCCGGTAGCCGTAGGTCGCCTCCCGGGAGAGAGACGAAAGCACCAGCAGCGCCGTGCTGGCCCCCACCAGCTCCTTGTCGATCTTCATGATGCCCCTCCTTACCTTGAACTTCTATGGTTATATTACCAAGAACTTCTTGGCATGTCAAGGGGCGCTTCCCTTCCGTCGGCGGTTGGGTCTTCGTTGCCCTGTCTTGGAAGACATCGATAATCATTTCCAACATTGTCCGGCTCACCCATTGCCGCGGCGGTGTGAGGCATCTATCCACAGTGCGTTGCGATGATTTTGGGCATCCGAGAGGCTTGCTCGCAGAGGCTGTGCGTTGCAGGGATCCGCCGGGGACGAACCCAATGCGAACGACAGGAAGTTTTGCAAAGCGTGACGATTTCAATCATCATGGATGCGTGCCCGGTGGATCTTGCAGGTTCAATGGCGGCAAGGCGCACGATTACATGCGAGACGCGCCTCGTTCCGGAACGCATCAAGGCGATGACGGGGCTGAGGAAAGCCATCTCCCGTCCACCCGACGTCGGTTCGATAGACTCCCCTGTCTCAACAACGCGCCACGAGGCAGTGGCTGTGCACCGCAATATGCGCGTGACGAATTCCCGCGAAACGGGAGAGCCGTCACGGTCACCATGGAGGCGACGGTAAACATGTCAGATGCATTGCAGACACGGGAAGACGCCTTGCGCGCGTTGTTGCAATCGTACGGTTCGATTGCGGTGGCGTATTCGGGCGGCGTGGATTCGACGTATCTCGCGGCGACGGCGCATGCCGTGTTGGGGAGCGAAGCCGTGATGGTGATCGCCGATTCGCCCAGCATTCCGCGCAGCGAAATGGCGGCGGCGATCGAAGTCGCGCATGCGCGCGGGTGGAATCTCGCCATCATCGAGACAGCGGAGTTCGAGCGCGAGGAGTATCTGCGCAACGACGAAAACCGCTGCTACATCTGCAAATCAGAGCTGTTCGATCGAATGGAACGGTATGCCGCGGAAAAGGGCATCGCCGTGATCGCGTATGGAGCCATCCTCGATGACCTCGCCGATATGACGCGCGTGGGCCATCTTGCTGCAAAAGAACATCGCGTAACGGCGCCGTTGCAGGAAGCGGGACTGAGCAAGGACGACATTCGCGTTCTCAGCAAAAAAATGGGTTTGCCCACCTGGAACAAGGCGTCGTTTGCATGCTTGGCCTCTCGGGTGCCCACGGGCGCGCCTTTATCCGCGCAAACCTTGTCAAAGGTGGAGCAAGCAGAGGAGAAATTGAAGGCGTTGGGGTTCCGGCAGTACCGCGCGCGACATCACGACGACGTGTGCCGCATCGAGATCGACCCCGCCGATTTCGTGATGCTGCTCGACGTCGAGCGGCGTGAAGGGCTTGTGCGCGATTTGCGCGCCATCGGGTACAAGCACGTCACGCTCGATCTCGCCGGGTATCGCACCGGAAGCACGGCGTAACGCGCGCAACCGAAAGTCATCCCCGCGACGCAGTCAGCCAGTGCGTCAACGCCCGTGATCGCACAACCAGCGCCACGCCCGCGATCAACGCCAAGATCGACGAAATCGAAGACTGAAAAGGCGCGGACGCGATGAAATCGGCGATGCCCTTTTCCGATCCTATCGTAAGCGTGACGGCGATAGCGGCAAGGGACGCTATCGCATGCGGCAAGCCGATCGCCAGCAGCGTCAAGCCTGCAATCCGCACGATCAATTCGTACCATTCCGAGGGCGCGGCGTCTTTGACGGCGATCCCTTCGTTGTCTGTGGCGCCCAGGAGCCGCGCAATGAGCGGCGCTTGCCATACAACCAAAGCGGCTAACGCCAGGCACGGCACGCCCATCAAGAGAAACGCCTGCGCGTCGGAGATATCCGGCACGCGGAGGGGGGCGCCGGGAACCGGTCGTATGGGAAGAAACAGCACCAGCATCTCGAATGGCTTCAACATGAACCACAATCCCATCAGACGAATGATCAGCGTGATCGTGCGTTTCTCGGTCATGTCAAGCGCAACTCCTCAAAAAGCCGACGGACGATCGGCAATCTCCTTGTTTCTCGCGGGAACCACAAACGACGCTATCGGCCGCGTGAATCCTAGCAGCGCAAATGCCGTGGCAAGCCACGCCAGGATTTTAAGCCCTTGCACCATCAGGGGCAACGTTGGCGGAGCGGGGACGCCTTGCATGAGAAGCAGCATGCCTGGGATCCGCGTAAAACCCGGCCATGCGTATTGAAGAAAGATGAACATTCCCAGGGCGCCGAGACAGACGGCGCACGCGTCGGCTTGGGGTGAACGCGTCGATCCGCGCAGCACCAAGCGGGCGATAGGAGATGAGAGCCCCGCCACGACCGCCAGGAAGACCAATTGAAGCGCCAGGAAGACCAGTCTCCGGGAAAACATCGCGACGCCGATGCCGAATGGAACAGCCTCTCCTTGGATGTGTGCCGCATGCGCGAAGCTATACATCGACACCAAAACGCTGCACGTCACTCCCAATGCGGTCCAAAAGGCGATCGCCCGGATAGCGAGCGAAAGCGTGCGCACGTGTTTCATCTTGCTCTCCATCCGATTCGCGCAGGCGCATGATCCGTGCGACGCGATCGGTTCCAGGCGCTACGCCGCCGCTCCGGCGGCAATCGCCCCCATCATGCCGCGGCTGTTGTCCAATTGCGTGCGGATGCGTTCGACCATCGAATCGTCCAAGCCCAACAGCTCCGCGGCAGGCGCGTAGACATGGCAGGGCGCATCGGGTTTCACGGCCCGGATC
>JAKJDA010000268.1 GCA_022706165.1 Candidatus Hydrogenedentota bacterium
AAAGGCCCCCGCCATGTAATCAAGGCTTTTTGACGAAACGCTTGTAAGAGTCGACGATCTCCGTCTTGGTTTTGTTGCGCGCCGCGCGCAAGGCGTCGACCTCGGCCCGCGTCGTGATGGGGCCGAATTCCAAATCGAATTCGCGGCTCTCTCCAGGATTCAGGCTGTGCAGCAGCCCCTGCCTTTCATCCACCTCCCGTCCTTCCACGCCGCAGTTGCAGGGTTCGAGGCCCACCACGTAATCCTGTTCGCCCATTTGCTTCCATTCGACGAAACGGGGCAATTGTTTTTTGTTGTATGTGACGTACACTCCGAATCCATCGCCTTTTTTGAAACCGTCGTTGACGATGGCCGCGGTGACGGTTCCGTCGCGGGCGGGCGTCATCTCGTGGTAGTAGCATTTTTCGGCGTATTTGTGCGTCGGGGGATCGAACTTGTTCCAATTTTCCTGGCCATTGGCGGCCGTCGCGTCGCGCGGGGCGACATAGCGGCTTGGCGATATCAACTCGGAGCCGGCGTCGACGGCAGGCCATCCGATGTTGCAATGGTACAGCAGCATGAATTTGGTCTTGTTGAAGCCTTCGTTTGTGACGGTGTCGTGAATCCAGAAGCGTCGTTCGCCCAGGCAGGTGGCGACCGTGCGCCGGAGCGCGAGGTTTTCTCCGAAAACGACGGTTTCGCGCATGACGCCGGATACGCTGAGCACGTATTGGTTGCCGACCCATTCCTGGGAGATTTGGATGTCGCGCGCGGGCAGGTTGCCGATGCGTCCGTGCAGTCCATTGCCCAGCAGGGCGCTTTCCGGTCGGGGCGCGCCGACGTGCGTCAGGCCGCAGGTCGTGACCAGGCCGCCGAAATAGTTGCGGAGCCAGCGCAAGCCTTCGGGTTCGTAGTATTGAGGCGCGACGTCGCCGGTGGCGCTGCGCCATCCCATGGCTTTGCCGCAGAAGGAGGCGGAGGGGATATCGAGGCATCGATCGAGCAGGACCGTGAATTCGAGGCCGGACCCCGTGTGGAAGATGGCGGCTCGCGTGGGGCGTTCGTTGCCGTCATCCAGCTGGACGGTCCGTATGCCGGCGATCTGGTCCATGTTGCCCACGCGGCGCCGCAACTCGGACATGGCGTACTTCTTTCCGTATAGATCCATGAGCGCCCTCCTTCCTTGCGGGCCGATGCGGGCCCGTCGTTCGCGTTTCACGAGTACCATACCTCGGAGGAGGGGCGCGTGCAAGCCGATGCTATGTCGGGGGCGTTTCGCGCAGAAATGCGCGGATGCGTCCCAATTCGGCGCGGAGTTGTTCCAGGGCGGGTCCTGCTCCCGGAAGGTCTCCCGCGGCGCCGTATTGTTCCAGGGCGTAGGCCAATTTGTGGAGCGGGTCGGCCCCGATGTTGCCGGCGGCTCCTTTGATGCTGTGGGCGAGTTGGCGCACGCTTGGGGCGTCTCCTTCGGCCATGGCGCGGTCAAGCAGCGACAAGCGCATTGCGGTGTCGCTGACGAACAGATCCATGATTTCGCGTTGCGCGCGCGGATCGTCTGGGCAGATGGAACGGAGTCTTTCCCGATCCAGGCAGGGCGGATCGGGGGGCTTGGGCGCCGGCGCGTCTTGTCGGGCAGGATGGGGGCGTTTCTTGCCCATGAGCCATTGATCGAGTTTCGCTTCCAGGGTGGGCGGGAGCATGGGTTTGGTCAGGTAATCGTCCATGCCCGATTCCAGGCATCGGCTTAGATCGCCTCGCGTGACCAAGGCGGTCATGGCCAGGACAGGGACATGGCGCTCGCCGCGTTCGTTGGCGCGGATCGAGGCCGTCGCTTCGAAGCCGTCCATTTCCGGCATATGGCAATCCATGAGGATCAGGTCGTAATCGCCGTGCCGTGCCGCTTCGACGGCTTCGCGTCCGTTGTTCACGATTTCGTGGCGGTACCCCATTCGTTGGAGCATGCGGGAGACGACTTTTTGGTTCACGGAGTTGTCTTCGGCGACGAGGATGCGGTAGCGGGCGCGATCTTGGGCGGAGACGGCCAGGAGCGTGTGTCTGCCTCCGACCACCGTGACGTTGGCCATGCCCATTGCGTCGCACAGGGACCGGTGGAGCGCGGTCCGTTTCAGGGGTTTTGTGGTGCAGCCTGCGAAGCCGCGTTGGGCGAGGGCGGCGGCGTTCGCTCGCTCTGCGACGGGTGTCATGAGCACGAGACGCGTGGGCGCGGTCGCCGGATTGGCCCGGATGCGCCGGGCGAGTTCGATGCCGTTTACGCGCGGCATGCGCAGGTCGATCAGGGCGATGTCGAAGGGGATGCCTTCGTTGGCGGCGCGGGTCAATGCTTCAACGGCGGCGGCGGCGTTGGGCGCTTCTTCGCTCAGGCATCCCCATTCGCTGAGGACATGCCGGCAGGCGCAACGGGTTGCGGCCGAATCGTCTATGATCAAGACGCGGACGTTTTCCAGGCCGCTTGGAAACAGGGTTTCCGTCTCTGCTTTGGCGAAATGTCCGACGAAGGTGAAGACGGATCCAGCGTCGGGTTTGGTCCGTACGTCGAGCGATCCCCCCATGGCGGCGGCCAGGCGCTTGGAGATGGCGAGGCCCAGCCCGGTTCCGCCGAATTTGCGCGTGGTGCCGGCGTCGGCTTCGATGCCGATTCCGGTGTCGGAAACGTCAAAACGCAACGCGATCGACTCCTGGGTTTGTTCTTCTAGATGCGCTTCGATGACGACTTCTCCCGTTTGCGTGAATTTGACGGCGTTTCCGGCGAGGTTGAGGAGTATCTGTCGCACCTTGGCGGGGTCGCCGACGATGGTGGCGGGGACGTGGGGATCGACGTCGGTGACGAATTCGATGCCTTTTTCCTGGGCGCGTCCTGCGAGCACGTCGCCGACTTCTTCGATGACGCTTCGCGGGGAGAATTCGATGCGCTCGATTTCGATCTTGCCGGCCTCGATTTTGGAGAAGTCGAGGATGTCGTTAATGGTGGCGAGCAGGGTTTCGCCGGAGCTTCGTATGGTTTCGGCGCATTCGCGTTCTTCGTCGGAGAGGTCGCTATCCAGCAGCAACGCGGTCATTCCGATGATTCCGTTGAGCGGCGTGCGGATTTCGTGGCTCATGCTGGCCAGGAATTCGCTCTTGGCCGTGCTTGCCATTTCGGCCTGCAGGGCGAGGCGATTGGCGGTTTCGATGGATTCTTCGAGTTGGCGGTTCGCGAGGACTAGGGCCTGGGCGTTGGCGGCCAATTGTTCCTCGGCGCGCTTGCGGTCCGTGATGTCCGTATGGATGCCGATGATGCCGATGACTTGCCCCTGTTCGTCGACGATGGCGTCTCCGCGCAGCAGGATGGTCAGGCGATCGTTGGCGTGCGTGCGCAGGATCACTTCGCCGACGAATGATTCGCCCCGGCTCAGGGCGGCGAAGATGCGGGTTGCCGTCGAGGGGTCCTCGTATAGCGTTTTGGGGCCGCCGAGGGCGTTGAGTTCTTCGAGCGAGTAGCCGCATAGTTGTTTGGCCGCTTGGTTGAGGTACGTCACGCGGCGGTCGAGATCGAGAATGCCCACGGCGTCGCTTGTTTCTTCCAGGGCTCGCTGGAACATCAGCAGATCGCGTTCGATTTGTTTTCGCGCGGTGATATCCAGGATCACGCCGACCAGCCCCCCGATCGATCCGTCCGGCGCGGGGTAAAGCGCCTTGTGGAACATCACGTCGTAGCGGGCTCCGTCGGCGCTGACGAGCGACGATTCGTAGGTTTGCACGCCTCCTTCCCGCAGGAGTTTCGCGTCCATTTCTTCATACAGTTGCGCTTGGGGCGCCGGGGCGATGTCCGCGGCGGTTTTTCCAATGAGTTGGTCGCGCGTGAGCCCCAAGAGGGTCTCGAAGGCCTTGTTGCAGCCCAGGTAGCGCCCTTGGGGGTCTTTGTAGAAAATGGGGTTTGGAATCGCATCGCTCAGGATTTGGGCGAACCGCACTTGCTGAAGCGCTTCGGCCTGGGCCTGGTGCAATTCGGTGATGTCTTGCACGAGCGACAGGAAATAGGCCGGGGCGCCGTCGAGGTGGCGGATGCAACGGACGGCCACGCGCGCGGAAAGGGTGGAGCCGTCGCTGCGCACGAATCGCTTGGCCACGGTGTAGCCGTCGGATTCGCCGGATCGGACTTTTTCAATCTCGACTTTTTCCGTGGAGCGATCGTCGGGATGGGTGAATTCCAAAAGGGATTTTCCGAGCATCTCGCGGGGGGATTTTCCGAGCATCTCGTACAATTTCTCGCTGCAATCGAGGCAGTGCAGATCCGGTGAGGAAACGGCAATGCCTACCAGCGAGAAGTGGAAGCAGGCGCGGAAACGCTCTTCGCTTTCGCGAAGGCGCGTTTCCGCGGAGATGCGTTGTTCCAACTCTTCCTTGAGGCGTTTTAGGGCGCGTCGCTCGCGTCGCAGCGCGATGCCCATGCCAATCAATGCCGCGATAATGCCTACGGCGACCAGGATGCCGGAAATTTGCACGGCGTCCATCGGCATGGATTTGT
>JAKJDA010000269.1 GCA_022706165.1 Candidatus Hydrogenedentota bacterium
CGATGACGGGCACTTCGTTGGCCCCGCCAAATCGGGCTAGGGCGCGCCATACCGCAGTGCGCACCTCTTCTTCGGCAGCAGATGCCTGTGCTGCCACATCGGGCACTACCGATTTGTCGCCGCGCACCGACAGCGCTTCAATCAATGCGGCCTTGGCTTCAGGCGCAAGCTTCGTGAACTGAGCGGCCAGGGCTTTTGTAGCGGTTTCGCCACCGGGAATTTCGCTGACAAGCCCTGTCGCGATGGTTCGTCGGCGTGGATCCGCACCCGCTAGCGCATCAATGACCAACTGGAGCCCATTGGCATCCGTTAGCACGACGCCGCGGAACGCGGCCTCTTTTACGGCGGCGTTCGCTTTCGGCAGATTGTAGACAAACTGGTACGCCTTGGCCGCATCGGCTTTGTCGTCGTCAGCGAGGAGAGCGTCAGCGCAGCGCAAGTATGCGTCGGCTGCTGCTGCTTGAATGGCATCGGGGCCGCTCTTCGCCAGCTTTCCGAGGGGTTTCATGGCCTTCTTGCCGCCGATTTGGCCGAGGGCGTTGCAGGCCGCCTGGGCGATGTCGATGTTTTTGTCCCGGCTGGCGCGCGCAAGAGCGCTGACGGCCGCCGCGCTTTTGCGTGCCCCAAGGCTGGCGGCAATTCCTGCTTTTGCGGCGCCATCGCTCTTCTTGAACGCTTTGAGCAATGTTTTCTCGGCAGCCGGAGACTCCATGCGTTCGAGGACGATACGAGCTAGGTCGACCGTCTCTTTGTCCGAACGCATGACCAACTTCGACAACGCAGGAATCTGTGCGTCTGTGGCGATGTACTCCAACCGACGCGCCAGGAACGCGCGCCCGGCAGGCGTGGTGTCGGAGGCAAGCATGGCTTCCGCGATAGCTGTCGCCAAGATGGCGCGCGGCGCGGGTGCGGTGACGGACGCGGTCACGGCACTATTCAGCCAATCGAGACTCGAGGGCGATTCGCCGTACTTGACCGTCGCGCACGACTTCACGATCGAGGCCACGAGGGTGGAATCCACGGCAACCGGCGTATTTTCTGCGTAGTCCTTGGCCAATTGGGCGCTCGGCGTGGCGTCGCCGGGAAGATCGCCCAGGGCGTACTGAATGCCGTCCAAATAATGCTGCAGGATCATCGCGTTCCAGAAAATCTCTTCCCGATGCCCCAACGAACAATAGAAGATGCGGCCCTTGCCATAGGTGTTCACCCATGACACTGCAAAATCCTTGTCCGCACGATTGATCGAGTCCTTGGTCATGTCGATTTTGTTGACGTCAAGACTGAGAAGGATGCGGAGTTTGTCGCGCGAGTATGGCTCCCGGAACTGGTAGATCTCGTCGGTAATCGTGAAGGGAAGGCCCATGAAAGCGGCGTTGACGGGATGGGCCGGGTCGTCGATCTTGATCCCGACCGGTTCGTGCCACGGGTGGCCGCTGAAATAGCCGCCCATCATTTCGCCGTATTCAGCCCATTTGTAGAAACAGTCCGTTGCGGCGTGAATGCCCACAAGGCCTTTGCCGCTTTTCACAAAGTCGAGGAAACTCGCTTTCAGCGCGGCCTCGCGATCTTGCGCGGCCTTCTGCTGCTCCGGCGTGAGCTTGTCGAAGTCCTTCGGCGTGAACAATTCGCCCGTCGTGTTGTCCATGACGACCGCGTCGAACTGCTTGAGTTTGTCCGGCTCGAACATCGAGATGTCGTCACTAATGACCGATTCAAAGGCACCGGTCTTCTGGCCCATGGCTTCGATGGCCTTGGCGCCCAGCGCCACAGAACTGTGTGGAAAGCCATTGCACAGCGTAAAGATAAGCACCTTGCGCGGCTGATCCGGTTTCACGCGCGCCGCACTCGGAACGGCCGCCACCGCCTTCTCCACCTGAGCGGCGTCCTGCGCCCACGCGCCCGGACACACCATGACCAACGCGCACGTCAAGACCGCCGCCATCGTCATCCCCAAAAACCGTTTCATTCTTTTTCTCCTACCTATCCGTTATGGGCCGGGTCGACCCGTGCCTCCACATGGGAATGCGAGTCCCACGTGCTGCGTTCCTCTTCAATTTCGCGATCAATATTCCTCTTTAGTCCGTCCATGCTAGAACGTGGGCTGTCAATAAATGCCGACAGCGCAACTTGATTTCCGGCTTCATTGTTTGGCGCTGTCATGGCGCAATTTCTCCGGAAAGCACTCGCTGCACCGCTTGCACGATTCGTTCTGCTCTCTCGATAGTGGCATCGGCATCTTCTTCGGTGACATGGGCAACGCCGCCGTAGTCGCCGACATCTCGCATTTCCATTAGGAAATCGAAGTCCTTGCCCAATTCGACAGACCACACGCCTTCTTTCACGAGTTCCCGGTGAACTGCCGCGCGGACAGCGGCATGTTTCGTAAACTCCTGGCCACGCAGGGCAAACAACGCCGATACGGCATGAAACGCCGCATAGTATGCGCGCGATACCGAAGAGTCGGCATCGACGGCGCGAACCATGCGGGCCGTTTCGAGTGTGCGCTTGGCGCGCTGCCATTCCTGCTCGGCATATGTGCTCACAGATGGACGCCCTCGCGCTCGGCAACGGCGTACAACGGGCACGCGGCCATCTCGTAGTCTTCGGCATCCACAGGCTTGGGGCTGATGCGCCGTCCCAGGCGAAGCGCCAGCGGAAACAGTGCATCCAGGTTCTTTTGGAGGTCCCGCGCGTAGGCAATGGGGCCGTCCAGAATCACGAGGAGATCGATGTCGCTTTCTTCGCGTGCATCGCCCCTCGCTTCGGAACCGTACAGCACTACGTCGCGCAGGCGTTCGCCATGGACCTGCGCGAGGGCGGCTTTGATCTCCTCAAGCAACTGTGTATGCATGTCGTTCCTTAGGCTTCCAACTTATACGGCGCACGGTAGGCATAGCCGAGCATGCGGTTGGCCTCTTCGTCGCCCACGACGCGCTCGGCTTTCGGGTCCCACTTGAACGAGCGGCCGATCTGGTAGCACATGTTGGCCAGGGCGCAGATGGTCGCGGTGCGGTGGCCGATCTCGACGTCCGCGATCGGTTTCTCGCGGGTCTTGATGCATTCGAGCCAATCGCGGTGATGGCCGCGTCCACGGTCCAAGCGCACGTCGTTCGCGCTGTAGGGAGTTTCGACCAATCCTTCCGGCTCGGTGCGAAGGTAATCGCGCGACACATGGATAATGCCCTTTGTGCCGTTGAACGTGCAGTAGTCTTTGCCGCCGTGATACATCGGAATGCCATTGGCATACTGCATCGTCAGGCGCTTTTCCTTGTCCTGGCTATCGTTCGGATGGATAAATTCGACCGGGCCGCTGTCGTCCATGCAGAGCGCCCACTGCGCGATGTCGAAGTTATGCGCGCCGAAGTCGCTCAGGCTGCCGCCCGCATAGTCGCGAAACGATCGCCAGTCGGGGAAATGGGTATAGTTCATCGGCGACAACACCGAACTGTACGGGCGCCACGGCGCCGGGCCTAGCCAGCGGTCCCAATCCATGGTCGGCGGCACGGGCTCCTCGGGCAGTCCCACCGAATCGCGCGCAGCCGGGCCCACGCCGATATCGATGGACTTGAGGTCGCCGATGACGCCGTTGCGCACCATCTCTGCCGCGCGGCGGAAATAACCGTTGAACTCGGAACGTTGCTGACTGCCGGTCTGGAATACGCGGCCGTAGCGGCGCACCGCATTGACCATCGCCCTGCCTTCCTCGACCGTATGCGCCATGGGTTTCTCGCAATAGATGTCTTTTCCGGCCTTTGCGGCGGCGATCGCGGGAAGCGCATGCCAATGGTCCGGGGTGGCGATCATGACAGCGTCGATATCGGGTCGCGCCAACAACTCGTTGAAATCGGCATACGCAAGACATGCCTTGTAGTTGCCCGAACCATAGGCTTTGGCGTAGTACTCGTCCGTCCAGCGCCGACAGTCTTCAAGGCGAGTGGATTCAATATCGCACACCGCCACGACCTGTACATCGGGCGTTTGCCACATTTGGGCGAGATGCCCCTTGTTCATTGTCCCCATGCCAATGAAACCGATGTTGAGACGGTTGCTCGGCGCGACATTCTCCCCGGCGCCGAACGCTCTCGAAGGAATAATGTATGGAAAACCTGCCGCCGCCACGCCCGTCAGAGCGGCGCGCTTGAGAAATTGTCTGCGTCCCATGCCAGGACTGGGAGGACTGTTTCGCTCACCGTTTGCCATGCAATCGTCTCCTATGGTCTCACGTCCCGTTGATTTTCCCTATCCGCCGGGAGGCGGAACACGCATCACGAGTATACAACATCTACGAAATCACTTGCGTTCTTTGCATTTCAAAAGCTTTTCGGGCTCAAGAAATGCCGGTTTTTGAAAAAAACGCCCCCCCGCCCCCTTGCACGGGAAATTTTCCTCGCAAACACTTTGTTCGGCATGACTGCTACCCAACGGCTTTCGGCTCAACCGTGCCATCGCGCCGCGGCCGGTACATGTGCGTGCTATATCCAAAAATCAGTTCCGCCGT
>JAKJDA010000026.1 GCA_022706165.1 Candidatus Hydrogenedentota bacterium
GCGTCCGCCGCGCCGGACAGCTTCCGCGCCCACGGCCGCGCTCAACAAATAGACACACACCACCGCCCCCCATGCGCTCGGCAGCGCGGGCATGGGGGTCATCGTCACGCCAGCCATATAGAATACGCGCTGGGATTGGGTCAGCCATTCGAGACGGAAGCGTCCACCCGACTCAAACGCCAGATACCCCGCGAACATGCCAAGCGTGAGAACCGTGGCGGTTGCTGCGATGGCAGCCCAGCGTGCGGCCTCCCGCAGGCTTTTCCCGCGCCGGCACAGAACTGCGACGGCCGCAAGGGTCACAAAAAAAGCGCCGGTTACAGCGATGCCGCTGTCCATGTTCCACGCCAGCGCCAGGCCGCATAGCAAGCCCATCGCCGCCGCCCGCTTGGCCGTGGGACGGCGCGTGAACCACAGGAAAAGCCACCCCCCCGCAGCGGGAAAAAGAAAGCGAATGGGAATGTATTGGTAGTAAGGGTCCGCGAGGTTCCACTCGGCAACGTCGATCGCTTGAAGTCCCCAGACGGCCATCTGCGCGATGGCGAAAAGCCACAACCCCAGGATACGTCGCGTCCGAACCAAACGCTGCATCACGCCGTACAGCGAAAGCGTTCCGATCAGTGCGATCGCGGTCATGGTGGAGGTGAAGGTGAACACGGAGAGGCCAATCAGATGAAACCATGGCGCCAGGAATTCGCCGTAGAGACCGTATTGCGCGGGCAGGTCCGCGAGCAACGTCTTGCCGGTCGCAGCCTGCGCGACGCTATAGAAAACGGCCTCGAAATGCGAGTACCAGCGCGGACTATCCTCGCTCACGCTGGCGAGGCTCGCCACACGAAACGAGGCCACGGGAAAGAAAATCGTCAGCGCGAGAAAGGTCCGCCACACGATCCGGCGGCCGACGGTGTTTGGGGGCGTCGATGCGCCTCTTGCCGATGCGAGGGATGCGTGCGCCGCAAACGCCAGAGAGGTGACAAAAAGGGCCTCCTGAAGAAAAGGCCTCTCCATGACAAAGGCAAACACCTTGTCTAACGGAGCCGGGTCGTGCATGAAATAGAACAAGGCCAGAAGAGCGGCTATAGGCAGCGCGGACTCCATCGCGAGCGTCGTTTTTTGCATAGTTGCCCAAGCAGGCGCAGTCCGGGCAACAAGCCAGAGCGCAAGCCATACCACAAACGGAGACGCAAGTGTCAGTGCAATAAACAAAAAACGTTCTTGCGGTTCCGGCGCAAGCGCAGACTCCGAGGTGAATTGTGCGGCAAGTCTGTTGAGTTCGTCGAGCGGAACGTTCAGATGGACGCATCGATCGAGCGATTCGCCCAAGGCCAGCAGCACAAAAGCCGCTAGAAAAAACGCCGCCAGTGCGGCCGTTGCCGTGTGCCAAACGGACGCGGGGGGACGCCGGAAATCATCTGTCAAACGTTGGCGCAACCGGTCAAAGCAACCGCGCAAGGCGTTTGTCACAAGGCGCGCCCGCAACGTCGTCACCCCGCGCGCTTTTTGCAGAAGGCATGCACGGTGTCGATGACGAAATCGAGGTGTTTGGTCGTGAGGCCGGGGTACACGCCGATCCAGAAGACCTGGTTCATCACGAAATCGGAGTTCGCGAGTTCGCCCACGACGCGGTGCGGCACGTTCCTGTATGCGGGCTGGCGCACGAGATTGCCGCCGAACAACAGACGCGTGCCAATCTTCTTCGATTCGAGATGGCGCACGAGCGCGTCGCGCGTGAAGGCCGCCTCGGGCCGCACGGCAATCGGAAACCCAAACCAACTCGGGTCGCTGCCCGGCGTGGCCTCGGGCAGAAGCAAATGCGCTTGCAAGTCGCCAAGCCCTGTCCGCAGATGCGCGAAGTTGCGTTTGCGCGTCTCGATGAACCGAGGCAGTTTACGGAGCTGCGCAACGCCGACGGCAGCCTGCATATCGCTGAGCTTCAGGTTGTAGCCGATTTCCGAGTAGGTGTATTTGTGATCGTATCCGTACGGCAACTCGCCCAACTGCCAGTCGAAACGTTTGCGGCACGTGTTGTCGCGACCCGGTTTGCACCAGCAATCGCGGCCCCAATCGCGGAAGGACTCGGCGAGTTTTTTGATCTGTTTGTCGCCGCACATCACCGCGCCGCCCTCGCCCATCGTGATGTGATGCGCCGGATAGAAGCTCACGGTCGCTACATCGCCAAACGTGCCGCAGTTCTTGTCGTGGAACGTCGCGCCAACCGCATCGCAACAGTCCTCGATCAGCCAGAGATGGTGCTTCTTCGCGAACCTTTTGACCGTCGTGACGTCGAAGGGATTGCCCAGCGTGTGCGCGAAGATGATCGCCTTGGTGCGTTCGCTTAGCGCCGCTTCGAGTTGCGTCACGTCGGCGTTGTAGGTGGGCACGTGGACATCGACGAAAACCGGCGTGAGGCGGTTTTGGATAATGGGATTGACCGTCGTCGGGAAACCCGCAGCGACCGTGATCACCTCGTCGCCGGGCGCGAGACGTCGTTCGCCGAGCGTTTCCGACGTGAGACACGATATCGCCAACAGATTCGCGCTTGAGCCGGAGTTCACGAGCAACACATGCTTGCACCCGATGAAGTGCGCAAAATCGTGCTGAAACCGCGCCGCAAAACGCCCCGTCGTCAACCAGAAATCGAGCGACGAATCAACGAGCGTCATAACGTCGTCATAATCGAACACGCGTCCGCTTACAGGCACTGGGTCCTTACCCGGCGTAAACTCGCGTTTGGGCCAATTCTCCGCGCTGAATGCGCGCACCATCTCCAAAATCTTCGCGCGCAACGCGTCGGCGCTGGAAGGAGAATCCGAGTCCATGCTATCTCCTGTACGGGATCGCGGCTGCCATGCAGCGGGAAAATCGAGGCCTCCCGTTCGTTATCCGCTCAACACGCGCAATCGAGCCGTCGCGCGGCATACACTTCGTCGAGACGTCCCACGGGCGTTGTCGCGGGGGCATCATGGAAACTCTGCGGGTCAGTGGCCGCGCGCGCGGCTATTGCCAGCATGGCGTCGCAAAATGCATCCAGCGTCTCCTTGGACTCTGTTTCCGTGGGCTCGATCATGAGGGCTTCTTTCACCGTAAGCGGGAAATAAACGGTCGGCGCGTGAAATCCATGATCGAGGAGGGCCTTTGCGATGTCGATCGCATGAACGCCGTCGCGCGCCTGTGCCGATGCGGAGAAGACGCATTCGTGCATAAAGCGTCCGTCGAACGCGCGATCGTATGCATCCTTCAATCGCGCATAGATGTAGTTTGCGTTGAGAACGGCATTCTCGGAAACTTTCTTGAGTCCCTCGCCGCCGAGATGAAGGATGTACGCATACGCCCGGAGCGCGATCATGAAATTGCCGAAGAACGCCGATACGCGTCCGATGGATTGTTCCGGCGTTGCAAGCGTGTAGAGGTCTCCCTCCTGCACGACGCGCGGACCGGGCAGGAACGGAACCAATCGCGCGCCCACGCCGACCGGGCCCGAACCCGGGCCTCCCATGCCGTGCGGCGTCGCGAAGGTTTTGTGCAAATTGAAATGCATGACGTCGAACCCCAAATCGCCGGGACGCGCTTGGCCGATGATGGCATTCAGATTCGCGCCGTCGTAGTACATCAGCGCGCCCGCATCGTGGGCGAGAGCGGCGATATCGGCCACATGGGGCTCGAAGAAGCCGTGGGTATTGGGACAGGTCAGCATTACGCCAGCCACACGGGGGCCGAGCAATGCTTTGAACGCATCGAAATCAATAGTGCCCGTGTCGTTGGACGGGATTTCTTTTACCTTGAATCCCGCGATGGCGGCGCTGGCGGGATTCGTGCCGTGCGCGGAATCGGGCACGAGGATCGTGTCCTTTTTTTTCGCGTTGCCGCGGGCGCGGTGATAGGCCGCCATCATCAACGTGCCCGCGAGTTCGCCGTGCGCGCCCGCGATGGGTTGCAGGCTGACCTCGCGCATGCCGCCAATTTCCGCAAGAAAACGTTCCAACTCGTAGACGACCTCGAAGGCTCCTTGGCACAACGGGTGCAGCGCGCGCGACGAGGCGACGTGGGGGTGCAATTCCGAGAAGCCGGAATAGGCAGCCACGGCCTCGGCCATTTTCGGGTTGTATTTCATCGTGCAGGACCCGAGCGGGTAGAAATGCGAATCGACGCCAAAATTGCGACGCGACAGATTGGTGAAATGACGCACAACGTCCAACTCGCTCACCTCCGGCAATGCGGCGGATGTTTCGCGGCACAGTTCCGGCGGCAGCGCCGCTTCCGGGACATCAAGGGGATCAAAAGCAACGCCCCTGCGGCCTGGACGCGATTTCTCATAGATTAGCTGCATGCCGTGTCCTTCAACGCTTGCGCGTATGCGTCGAGTTCTTGACGCGTCCGTCTTTCGGTGACCGCGACGAGCAGGTCGTTCGGCCCGCCAACGCCCAATGGTTCAAGCGGAAGGCCCGCCAGGAAACCGCGCGCGGCCATGCGTGCGACAACGTCCTGTGCATTCCTCGGCAAGCGAAGCGCGAATTCGTTGAACGTCGGCCCGTCGTTCAGGAGCGCCGCAAAGCCAAGCCGCGACTTCAGGTACTCCGCCTTGCTATGGCACTGCACCGCCAGCTCTCGGATCCCTTCTTTGCCGAGCAGACACATATGGACCAGCGCGCGCAAGGCGCAGAGCGCTTCGTTCGAGCAAATATTCGACATGGCCTTTTCGCGGCGGATGTGTTGTTCGCGCGCCTGAAGCGTGAGCACGAAACCGCGCCGGCCTTGTGCATCTTGCGTGGCGGCGGCCAAGCGTCCCGGCATTTTGCGGACATGCGCCTTGCGCGTCGCGAGCACGCCTAGATAAGGGCCTCCGAATCCGGCGGGAATGCCCAGGCTTTGTCCCTCGGCCACGGCAATATCCGCGCCCATCTCGCCCGGAGTCTTCACAATGCCCAGCGCGACAGGATAGAAACTCGCCACCAACAGCGCGCCCGCATCGTGGCACCGCTGCGCCAAGCAAGAGTAGTCGGCAAGAGTTCCAATAAAACTAGGCAACTGCACAACTACGCATGCAGCATCCGTTGGGTCGTCGCCTTCGACGATATCGAGACCGAGGTTGGCGGCGTGCGTCTCGGCCACTTGCCGATGAATCGGGTTCAGCGAGGAGTGATGCACGACGCGCGACCTCGAACACCGCCGTGCTCCCGTCGTAAAGCGACGCGTTGGCGAAGTCCATGCCCGTCAGACGGCAGATCGCCGATTGATACTCGTAAATGGCTTGTAGCGTTCCCTGCGAACACTCGGGTTGGTATGGCGTGTACGCGGTGTAGAATTCGCTGCGCGAAGTCAGCGCGTCCACGGCCGCCGGAACGAAGTGGTCGTACACCCCGCCGCCCATGAAATTCACCAGGCAAACGTTGTTGTGCGACGCCAAGCGCGCCAGCCGATCGCGGACGGCCATCTCGGACAACCCCGCGGGCAGGTCCCACGAGGCGACGCGCAATCCAGCCGGGATGTGCGCAAACAACTCGTCTATCGATCCAACCCCGATCGCTGCCAGCATCTCGCGCGTTTCGGCGTCCGTCGCGGGACTCCACGTCATGCGGTAAGCTCCTCGACATAGACCCGGTAGGCCGCCGCGTCCATCAACCGGCGCAGTTGAACGGACTCGACATCGTCAAGCCGGAAGAACCAGCCATTGTCGTAGGGGCTCTCGTTCACAAGCTCCGGGCGCGCTTCGAGTTCCTCGTTGATCTCCGCGATGTGTCCGGCCACCGGCGAGTAAACGTCGCTGGCCGCCTTGACGGACTCGACCGTGGCGGCGTGCGCGCCTTGTTTGACGTGCGTGCCCACTTCCGGCAGTTCGACATAGGTGATGTCGCCGAGTTGCTCGGCCGCGTAGGCCGTGATGCCGACGGTGTACACGTTTCCGTCGTCGCGAATCCACTCGTGGTCTTTGGTGTACCTCAGGTCGTCTGGAAATTCCATGGTCGCCACTCCCGCTGTGAAGAGCCTGCTTGTCTTCGCGTTTCGCGAACCTCCGCCATTGACGTCAATCCCTGCAAGAGCCCTGACGATAAAACGGCAATTCGCTCACTTCAATTTCAATGCTGCGCGGCCCCGCCGTCAAGATGCTTTCCGGCGGCAACGCGTCCGGCAAATACGCCAGCCCGATGCCATAGCCGACGCTGGGCCCAAAAACGCCACTGGTCACGGTCCCAACGGCAACGCCATCCGCATACGCCTCGAATCCGTGCCGGGGGGCCCTCCGATCGCGCGTGCGAATCGCCGTCAAAACAGGGTAGCCTCCTCGACGCTTCAATTCCACCAGCGCCTCGCGTCCAACAAATTCTTTGTTCCACGCGATGAACCGGTCCATCCGCGCTTCCAACGGGGTGCGCGACTCATCCACGTCCTGGCCCGATAAAGGATACCCCATTTCGGTGCGCAACGTATCCCGCGCGCCCAGTCCCGCTGGAGCCGTTCCGGGCACGGCGATCAGCGCGCGCCATGCCTTTGGCGCAAGCTCCGGCGGAAGATAGAGCTCATACCCCCGCTCGCCCGTATACCCGGCGCGCGTGACAATCACCTCCGCGCCCTCCCATGTTGTACGACAGACGGCGAAATAACGCAAATCGCGCGCGGCGGAGATGCCCGCCGCCATAAGCGCCTCGCACGCCCCCGGGCCTTGCACATCGATCTTCGCCGTGCTTTCCGAGACATCGCGCGCATCGGGCGCATGCTCGAGGATGCGCGCACGGACCGCGTCCAATGCGCCCGCGTTGGTGACGACGTATAGAAGGTCCTCGTCAAGGCGCAAGGCAATCACGTCGTCGACGATTCGCCCCGCCTCATTCAACAGGGCTCCGTAACGGCAACGGCCGACCGGCAAGCCCGCCGCGTCCATGCATACAAGCCGATCAAACGCACGGATGGAGCCATGGCCTTTCAGGATAAACTCGCCCATATGCGAACAGTCAAACAAACTGACGCGGGAACGGGTATGCGCGTGTTCCTCGAGAATTCCGGCATATTGGATGGGCAAAAGCCAACCGTGGAAATCCACGACTTTGGCGCCGTTTGCCACGTGCTCGTCATAGAGGGGGGTGCGTCGCATGCGGATCGCTCTCCGAGAAGGTCTTTGCGGGACCTGACAGCCCCCAAAGGGACAAAAAACCCTTTGTGTGCCCAGGCGAACGGCGAGCGACGGCTCGTTGCTTCCCCGTGGTCACTTCCACGTCACATCGCCAGTAGCAACGAGCCCGGCATGCGCAGTACTGTGCCATCCCGACGCATGCCCTGTCAAATCGACGAGCCACGGCGCAAAACAAGCCCGCGCTGATCGCGGACCTACGCGGATGCGGAATCGGAGGAAACGAAAGAACTTGCGCTAGCCGCTTGGTCGTAGACCAGGGCGATCAGCAGCACCGTAACCGGCAACGACACGAAAAGACCAATTCCACAAGCGATCGCGCCTATCGCTATGACGATGAAAAACAAGAGAATGAATGGCCCGATGTTCGCCATCACCATGGTCCGGCTACGTTCCATGGCGGGCCAAAAATCCAGATTTTCGGCACACATACAAAAATAGGTAAACATATAAATGATCATCACGAAAATGCCGGGGAGAATGAACAAAACGAGGCCTATTGTCGTGAAAACGAGCATCAATAGGTTCGCCATGAACGCCGGCGGGAAACGCTGAAACCCTGAAAACGCTTCCGCGAATTCAACCTGCTGGCCGCGCGCCGTTTTCAGGCAAATCGTAGCCAAACCCAAGGAAAACGGCCCCGCCAAAACAAGGTTCGCAAGCTGCATGCTCAACGATCCCGCAATCACCCCAATGAGACCGAGCAAAACATAAGCGCCCAGCAGCAGCCCCGCATTCGCGACGAACAACTGCCACGCCTGCTTCAACAACGCCCCAAAATCGAATTGTACGGACCCGGATGTGGCGGTCATGTCATTGCCCTCCCCTATGTCGGCCCTGAAAATCCCCTTCGCGATGGGCTATCGGCCGCAACGCACTTTGGACAAAACCTCCCTTTTCTCTCGCGTCGCCATAATACTCCTCGCGGTCTTTCAGGTCGAATCGAAACGCATCATTCCCGCGCGCCTATGAATTGGGAGAGAACGCCGAATCGCCCGCTTCAAAGGCGCTCGATTTCCCTCTATCCCTTCACGACGCCAACGGGACGGATCCGGACGACGCGACGGGCAAGACCGGCGCGTTCAATGACTTCGACGACGGCATCGATGTCCTTATACGCCTCCGGGCTTTCTTCGGTTAGGCTGTTCCTGCTGCGGGCCATGACGGTGATGCCATGATCAGCCAACTCGCGGAGGAGCTTGCCTGCGTCCTGCGATTTACGGGCAGCCGTGCGACTAAGCACGCGGCCCGCGCCGTGACAAGAACTGCCAAAGGTCGCCTTCATCGCCGATTCGGCGCCGACGCAAACGTAGGATCCCGTCCCCATGTCGCCCGGAACGAGCACGGGTTGTCCGACGGCGCGATAGACCGCAGGCACATCGGGATGCCCCGCCGGAAACGCGCGCGTCGCGCCTTTGCGGTGGACGCACAACCGCTTGCGCACCCCGCCAACCTCGTGCATCTCGAACTTCGCGATGTTGTGGCAGACGTCATACAGCAGACGTCCGCCGAGTTCACGCGGCGAAACCTTCAGCGCATGCTGCAGCGAGCGCCGCGCGAGTTCCATCATGATTTGACGATTCGCCCACGCAAAATTCGCCGCCGACGCCATTGCCGCCAGATACTCGCGCCCTTCCTCGGCATGCACCGGCGCGCAGCAGAGCTGCTTGTCGGGCAGACGGATGCCGTACTTCGCGGCGGCGCGCACCATGATGTCGAGAAAATCGTCGCACACCTGATAGCCAAGGCCACGACTGCCGCTGTGGATCATCAGCGTGACCTGGCCCTCGAACAAGCCGAAAACGTTCGCGACGCGCTCATCAAGCACGCGCTCGACCACGCCCAACTCGACAAAATGGTTGCCCGAACCAAGCGTCCCAAGTTGATCCGCGCCGCGCGACATTGCGCGCGATGATACCGCCGCAGAATCCGCGCCGGTCATGCAGCCGTTCTCTTCGGTGGTGTCGAGATCGCCAACGGAACCGTAGCCCGCCTCGACGGCCCAGCGCGCCCCCTTCTCCAGCACCGCCCGCAGATCCCTCTCGCCAAGCTTCGGTATCGCCCCGCTCGACCCGACGCCCGCCGGGATATCGCGATACAGCGCATTGACGGTTTCACGCAGACGGGGCGCGATGTCCGCAAACGAGAGCTGCGTGGTCATGAGTCGCACGCCGCAGTTGATGTCGTACCCCACGCCGCCCGGCGAGATGACTCCGCCCGCGTCCGGGTCCGTCGCGGCGACCCCGCCGATGGGAAAGCCATAGCCCCAATGTGCATCCGGCATCGCCAGCGCATGTCCCACGATCCCCGGCAGACACGCGACATGCGCCGCCTGCTCCGCCGCCTTGTCCGACTCGATCGGGCCGATGAGCCGCTCATCCGCGATGATCCGCGCCGCCACCCGCATCGGCGGCGTCTTGGCGATCTCATAGGTGGTGCTATCAATCCGAGTGAGTTTCATGGGCGGTCCTGTCTCCGAAAGTATCTACTTTTCATCACTGTAGACAGAATAGCACGCTGGCTTAGTGTTGTGTATACGAATAACCTCTTGGAAAACTTAGCGTTATAGGGTAATAAGAAAGCGCTGGACAAAACACGCCACCCATGTAATACTAGAGCATACAGTGCGCGGGATGTGTGTCCGGGGAAACGCTAAATGCCAGGGGGAACCATCACATGAAAAAGCGAAGGGTGATCTCGGGAGTTTTTGTTGCGGCTGTTCTCGCTGCGGTAGTGGCGGGTGTTTTCGTGCAGCAAGGAATCCACACGCGGGCGCAAAAGGGGTTGACGCTCGATGCGCTGTCCCCGGAAGAAGCGCAGGCGCTCAGCCAAACGCGAACGGAACAACAGACAGCCCTCAAACAGGGAGACATGGCGAATGCGGCTGTGGAATTGGTCGACACGCTGCATCGTCTTCCCAACAAGGGGCCGGAAGCGCTCGACGAGGCCTTCGGTGTGCTCCAGTTGTCTGCGTTCAACGCCGCCGCATTGATGCCAGACAAGATGCTGCAGTCCTTTTTCGAGCAGACCCTGAATCCGCAAGTCTATCCTATCGACGGCGTCGTGCGCGTCATGGCGTATGAAATACTGCCCACGTACAAGGAATACCGCACGACCCGTCCCCTGGACCCCAAGGCGCTCATCGAAGACATTCGAGCGCTTACCGCGAGCGAGGATCCTATTACCCGTGCAGCGGCGCTCTACCTGCTTTCCAACCCGTATTTGGACGAAGATTACCATCGCGTCGTCGAGACAGTAAATACGCTCGCCGGGGAGTATCCCAAGAACCTTATCGCCGTCGAAGGCTTGCGCCGTGCGTTGTACCTGTGTCGCAATGATCAAGCCGCTCTGGCTCAGGCCGTAAACTTACCGGAATGGAACGACGCCGTCCGCGACTTGCTCGAACGCGATCCCGTCGCGCAAACGATCCGCGCCGCCACCGAAGCCTGGGGCTCGGGCGGCAAGGAAGCCGCCGTGGACGTTTACCTCCAAGTCGCGGCCGACGACCCCGACCCGCGCGTGCGATACTGGGCCTTGAACTTCGCCTCCGAGCGGCGCACGGCAGGCGAGGTGCCAGACTCGGAAGCGGCGCGGAAACTCGAGACCTTCTGCGTCGAGATCCTCGATGCAGCCATCCAACGCGCCCAACAGTGCACGGGTTCAGACCCCGCCGCCAGCAAACTCGAACAGGCCGTGACCGAAGCCATCCAAACCGGACGCCTCTCATTGGACGTCGCGCGCGTCGAGGAAATCTACTTCAATTTCCTCCTGTTCTCGAACCGTTACGACGAAGCCGAACAGTGGGCCCGGTACTTGGTCCCTCGCGAGCTCGGCGAAGTTCCCTTCGACATGAACCCTTACACCCGTAGCGCCGCGCCCATGAAGGAATGCTTCAAATACTTGATGTTGCAGACTCGGTACATCGACGCGGCCAACATCGTCGCCACGTTCCAGCCGTTTTACCCCGGTAGCGTACGCGATGGCGCTTACGACGAACTCGCACAAAAGCTCGCCAACGATGCTGCATACGGCGTGAATGGAAAATACCCCAACGGCAAGATGGACCGCTAGGCCCACCACGACGAGAAGGTGAGCCATAAAGGGGGACAACGCATGAATACGCGCAAAAGGTTTGCCTACGCTATACTGGCAGTGATCGCGCTGGTGTTGACAGCGCTGGGTGTTTTGTACGGTCTGCCGGTGAGTGCAGGCTGCGGCGGCGATCCACCTCAAACATACACTCTTTCCGTGAATAAAGAAGGCACTGGAGAAGTCTGGGTGTCAGAGTGGAAATTCGATCCGGACCTATTAATAATGGCGTGGGTTAAGATCGGTGAAGAAGGCAGCTACACTCGCACTGCTGGAACAGTTCTCTTGGTGAGCGTCGCATCGGACGATCCTTGGCGAATACACCATTGGATAGACAATGGCACACAACTTGGAGC
Source organism: Candidatus Hydrogenedentota bacterium (assembly GCA_022706165.1). Taxonomy (GTDB): domain Bacteria; phylum Hydrogenedentota; class Hydrogenedentia; order Hydrogenedentales; family SLHB01; genus JAKJDA01. The sequence goes on from JAKJDA010000026.1 coordinate 11,569, forward strand.
TGGTTGCTCCTATTCCGTCACCTTTAATACTAACCATAACGTTACTGCTGTTTTCCAAGAGACCTGCGTGTTGACGCTCGAAACCGATCCTCCCAGTGTTCTCTGCGTCTGGGGGCCAGGGACTGTATTGGCCACCGATCCCGACTCTCTCGATATTGTCCCCCGTTGTGTTGACTCCGAGCCTCTTGAATGGCGCCAGTATAGGTTCTGGAAAGACACACGGGTCACCATTCGCGCCATAGACGGCCCTTGGTTCTTTCAGCACTGGGACGGACCGGGGCTGACACAAATGCAAAAGGCCTTGCCCATCGTCCAGTTCACTCTCGGCCAAACAGAAACCGTCACGGGCGTCTTTCAGCCGGCGCTGTTCACGGTCTATGTTGACGAAATAACTCCGGGCTCCTGCCTGTGCTGGGGGGGCATCAACTGGGACAATCCCCTGAGTGTTGGCGGTCATGCATGGTGGGGGATAGCCGTAGCGCCGGATCAACTCTCCAGTATTCCAGCAGATCTGAGAGAATATATAGAACCTAATCGCTGGGGTTTTTACGCGGTAGGCACTCCCTATCCCTGCACCAATCCCGATCTGCCCGGCCGGATTCAGTGGGATGCTCAACGGGCGTATAACCGGGCTTTTTCGTTTCCGATACCGCTGGGCAATGCGATTCCCGGTCTTCAGAGGACAGAAGAGCTGGACGACTCACCACCCAACTACAATTTGCGCTTCTACAATTGCGTCGACGCGACGATAGACGTTGGAGGCGCCGCCGGGCGTTCGCTTCCGGCGTCGCGATGCACGATTGAGGTACCAGGTGAGTGCGTAGTAGACGTATCCGGGCCAGGGTTGTTTGCCTGCAATGTGGCTATTCTCCCGCGTTGGCCGTAGAATAACGTAGCAAAAGACACGCAAGGAGATACAGAATGAAGAAGACTATGATAACGACTATGTGTTTATGTGTTAGTTTTACATTACTACATTACAATTCTTCCTATGCCCAAGAAACGGCGCAGCCGGATTCCATTCCTCAGCGCGACGGCATACTGCTTCCGCCGGGCATGGACCAGTTCGAGCGGTTGGTAGTGGATGATATGCTGTCACTCATCCGTGACTATCGTACTGCCACGCGGAGTTCGCTACTGCACGATCCAGGATTTGTCTCTTCCGAACCAGCTGAGCCAACCGTAGGGGGCGGGTATATGGTCATTCGTCGAAAGGTAGCTGACGCTCCCAACGCCATTGACGAGTGCACGGTTGTTGCAGTAGATGATCGCCAGTATGTGCACGTGACGCGGCGCTATCCGGACGGCTCAACCGTGGTATTTAACTATGACGCGGGAAAATGCTATGGTTTCAGTGTAAAGACATCGAAGGAAGACGGCCCCATCCAGATTCAAGCCCGTCTTTCCAGAAACCCAGCAAAGATATTGTTTTCGGCCCCGTTTGTGCCGGGGCAAGAGCCGAATGCAGTGCTCTTTGCTAAACGATGGGACAAGGACTGGCATGCGTCAACGGTGGCAGCAGCGGGACAGACTGCCATTCCGTTGCAGGCGGTCCGGTTCTATTTGAAATGGCGAGAGAAGTGGGTGAAGCGTTCCGCCGAGCTTCCCAAGCTTCCTCCGGAACCAAAGCTTGCCGCCCCCGTGACTTCCTACAACTGGGAAGAGCCGTGGACAAAAACAGCACCTCCAGCGGAAACGGGAAAATAACCGACGCGCAGTTCGCAATCTTGCTCGAACGCGCCCCGGCGATGTCAGCAAAAAAGACGGGAAGAATCTAGCATGGCTAGCCTGAAATGGGGAGTTGTCTGTCTCGCCGCGACGGCGGCTGTCGTGGTGTCTTTTGTGTTGTGGCATTGGCCGTGTGACTACGGCAAGAACACGGGAGAGATTGCGCGGTGCGCCCATGCCCCCGGGCTGACGCCGGAAGAGGCTGTGGCGATGAGAAATGCGGCGGCGCTTATCGAGAGAATCGTGCCAACGATAAAGACACGGAAAGGGGCGATGCTTGCCGCCGTTTTCCGTAGGGGGAGCATTAACGGTTGGGACTCAAACTTTATGGGTGTAGATGTGCCCAGCTTCTCTGGCAAATTCGTCGATCAGTATCAGTTCATCCAACATCAAGCGATCAGCCTCACCCGCAGTTTTCCTGACGGACGGTATGTAATTTTGGACTTTTTCACCTATGCAGGAGACGTGCTGCCCAATGAGGGATTGCGATATCTTGTTGTTGGACATGGCGTGCAAGCCAAGAATACAGGGTTTCCTCAGAAAATGACGTTGCGTTTTTTCCCGAGCGGAGTTCTGAAAGAGCTATCGTGTGTGCACAACAACGTTCTCGGGCGGCATCTCGCATGGGACGAACAAGGGAATCTGCTGACATCGTCGGGAGAACCTGATCCCCAAGCAAATGAGTTTAGCCGATGGTGCGAGGGATACTTGAAAGGTATGTAGGCCGGAGGACCTTGCCCTTCTTGTTGTGCACGACTGCCGCAGAGATAGCAAGAGAGGCCGCTATGAGGGTGACGTATTCCATCGTCATAGGCACCACGGGCATCGTGTGCGTTGTGCTCACCTCAGGAATTGCGGCGTATCTCGTCAAGAAGGGCCCTCTCGACTATAGCGCCAATCTACAGAGTATCCGCGCCAACATGACCAAGGTGGAGTTGACGTCCGCCGAACAACGGGCGGTATGCAGGGCGGTTGAACTCGCCGAGAATGTCACGCCCCGCCTCCCTTCGCGTCGTGTCGCAGAGCTTTCCACGCTGCTCCACGGGAAAATACCGCACATGTGGATTGGCTGGTCCTCCGCCGGTGAAAGCAGAAGTATTACCGCCGATTCCGAGTGTATCGATTACTATGACCATAGCACGATAGATACTGTGGACTTTGTGCGCTGTTTCGACAAATGGAACCGTCTTTTCGTGAGCTATAGAGAGCTTCGTTCGAAAGGGGACACGCAAGGCTTTGTGTCCGATGTTGGGTTCTCGTGGTATGGCAAGGAGGACTCGTATCTGTCTTTTCAGGTGCAATTCGACGAGCGCGGACTCGTGCGGGAATTGCAGCTACGGAAAGACTTTACGCCAATCGGTTGGCGTGCTTGGGACAAAACCGGGCGTTTGGTGAAGTCGAGCGGCGCGGACTCCCCGGAGTATGCCGAACTCGACGCGTGGTGTGAGAAGTATCTGAAAGACTGCACGTGCAAGCGCGATTGGTATTCGCTGCATGTGCAAACCCCGCTGCGTCCGCCGATTTCCTCTGCGGCGTTACGTCCCGGCTTGGCTTTTCCAGGCAAATCACAAATGGCGGTTTTTTAAAACCGAACGCCCGCGCCGACGAAGGGGCCGGAGACGTTGATATTGGCTTCGTCCTTGTCGTATTCGGCTTTGATTCCGAAGTATCGGTAGCCGCCTTCGAGGAAGAGGTTGCGGAAGGGGCTGACGCGCGCACCGACTTCGCTGTCGAAGAGGTGGCCGTATTTACCGGCGTACATGCCGGAGACTTCGCCGTAGACCTCAACGGGGCCGACGGGCACGATGGTCATGTTCAGCCCGAGCACGGGCAGTCCCCCGATGCCGCTGGCGCTTTCCGTGCGCGTTGTCGTGCCGGGCAGATATGGCTTGGACATCTTGTAGTTGGAGTCTAGATTGAACACGGCGGCGTCGACGATGGTTTGG
>JAKJDA010000270.1 GCA_022706165.1 Candidatus Hydrogenedentota bacterium
ATGGAGCAGGCTCGCAGCGACTACGCGCGCCTCAAGGCCCTCAAGGAAAAGAACGCCATTTCCCAGAGCGAACTCGACAAGGCGGCGTTGGCGCTGCGCGTCGCGGAGGAGACCTCGGCGGCGGCAATCGCCTCGCAACACGAGAACGGCCTGCGGCAGGAGGAAGTGCGTTCGGCGGAGTCCGCCGTCGAACAGCTGAAGGCCGCCGTGGCCGTGGCGGAGGCGGTGCGCGACAAGGCATTCGTGCGGGCTCCTTTCGCGGGAATCGTGGCGGACATTTTCGTCGATCAGGGCGAAGGCGTGGGATTGGGCTTTCCGTTGTTGCAATTGGTGGATGACAGCGCCGTTTATGTCGAGGCTCCTTTCGACGAAGCCAACGCCGCCGATATCAAGGTTGGCCAAAAGGCCCGCATCGGCATTGACGCATACCGCAATGTCGCCTTCCAAGGCGAAGTGGAATATATCGCGCCGGTGGTGCGATTGAATCCCGATCGCAGCCGAACGCTTACCGTGCGCATTCGGGCGCTCGAACGTCCTGAAGTATTTTTGGGGGGGATGTCGGCGGACGTGACCATCCTTGTGGACGAGAAGGACGGCGTTTTGGCAGTGTCGAGCGAGGCGATTGTGCGTGAGCAGTACGTGTTCCTCGTGGAACGGGGCCGCGCCGTGCGGCGGGACATCCAACGCGGCATCGGGAATTGGAACAAGACCGAGATTCTCGGGGGGCTTAAAGAAGGGGACACGATCGTCAGGTCCATCGGCATCAAGGGCCTTGTGGACGGTTCCCGCCTGCGGATCGTCGAAGAACCGGCCTCATGAACGCCCTGGAGCTATTGCGGGTCGCCCTGGATTCCATCGCGCAGAACAAGGTGCGATCGACCCTCACCATGCTTGGCGTGATTATCGGCGTTATGTCGGTGATCCAGCTTATCTCGCTCGGCGAAGGCGCCCAGACATACGTCGAGAAGGAATTCGCCGGCATGGGCAGCAATCTGCTGTTGATCACCCCCGGCAAGCAAGAGACCTCCGGCATGATGCCCATCGTCGCGGGGAGTTTCCGCAAGCTGACGTATGCCAACGCCAAAGAGCTTCAGCGAAAGGTCGTGGGCATCAAGGCCATGGCGCCGCTGGTGATGGGCGCGGGCACGGTGCGTTACGGCGAACGCGAGCGCAACACGCTGGTGATCGCCATTACGCCCGGGTTCGAACAGGTGCGCGATATCCACGTACAGACCGGGCGGTTCATCTCCGAGGAAGATATCGAGCGGAACAATAAGGTTTGCATTTTGGGGATGAAGGTTCGCGAGGAACTGTTCGGCGGCAAGACCGCGTTGCATCAGACCGTTTTTATTAACCGCGCCAAGCATCTCGTGATTGGCATCATGGAGCCCAAGGGCGTCACGCTTGGCGTAAACGTCGATGATATCGTCCTGATCCCCTTGTCCAGCGGCCAGCAGCTCTTTCACGGGGGCGAGGACGAACTCTACGAGATTGGCGTCTCCGCACGGAGCACTGACGATATCGATTCGGTGATCAAGCAGATCAAGAGCGTGCTGGCCGCCGCGCACGACTACACCGAGGATTTCACGATCATCGATCAGACCACCATGCTGGCGACCTTCAACAAAATCTTCACGGCGCTCAAGGTCATGCTTGCCGGCATTGCTTCGATTTCGCTGCTGGTAGGCGGCATCGGGATCATGAACATCATGCTCGTGTCCGTGCGCGAACGCACGCGCGAAGTCGGCATTCGCAAGGCCGTCGGCGCAACGCGGCGCGATATCGCCCTGCAATTCGTGATCGAGTCCATTACGTTGAGCGCGCTCGGAGGGGTGGTGGGCATCGCCTTGGGATTTGCCGGGGCTTACGCGTTGCGGCTGGCGTATCCCGCGTTTCCTGCCGCCGTATCCACATGGTCGGCGCTTATGGCCTTCTGTTTTAGCGTCGGCGTCGGGGTGTTCTTCGGGGCCTATCCTGCGTACAAGGCCTCCGGCGTCGACCCTGTCGAGGCGCTGCGATATGAATAGATCGCCTGTTTCCAGCGCGGAAAGAGCGCCCCGGAGAGAATCGTGTTCCCCTGCATTGGAATTTTCCCTCGAACTTGGTTTTTTGCATTTTTTTCGGCGCTTTCTGCTGAAAAGCGTTGGCGTGTCGTTTTTTTAAGCGATCCGGGCCCCTGCGACTTTCTGGATTTTCCGCTTGATACGCCTAGGTCTCGGGGTTATAATCCGCCACTTGGCTGTCGGCGGATTCAAAACGGTTCCTGGCAGGAAAGAGAGCTTTGGAAATTGCGGGTTCGCGGGTGGATGATGGACGCGATTGGACAGTGGCGGATGGACGGCCCGGCCCGGGGGACGCGCCGCAAGAGGCGCAGGAGCGCGCGCAAGAGGTGACATGGCAGAGATGACTCCGAAAGAAGTGTTCTTTGTAAAGGGCGTGGGCGTCCACAAGGATCGACTTGCGTCGTTCGAGTGCGCGTTGCGCGATGCCGGCATTGAGAAGTTCAATCTCGTGTACGTATCGAGCATCTGTCCTCCCAAGTGCAAGATTGTTGCGCCCAAGGCGGGTCTGGCCAAATTGAGTCCCGGCCAGATCGTCTATTGCGTGATGTCGCGCAACGATACGAACGAACCGGGCCGTTTGATTTCGGCGGCCGTTGGTCTTGCCGTCCCGCAGCGCAAGGAGCGATACGGTTATATTTCGGAGCATCATGCGTTTGGCATGCGGGCAGAGGCTGCGGGGGATTATGCGGAGGACTTGGCCGCCACCATGCTGGCCACCACGCTAGGCATCGAGTTTGATCCCGATCAGGCATGGGACGAGCGCAAGCAAATTTACAAAACCAGCGGCCATATCATCCGGACGCGGAACATCTGCCAATCCGCCAACGGCAACAAAGACGGGTTGTGGACGACGGTCTTGTCTGCGGCCGTTTTTGTGATAGGGTGAACGACATGCCGCTGGCCCCGCAAGACGCGAGTGGCGTTGGCGGGCGCATTGGCGGCGCAGTCATGGCGCGGGCCATGCGCCGGTGACTGCGGGGTTCAGCATGTCCCCAATGGGGCGGAGGCCTGCCATGACGACATTTCGTTTCTGTATTTCCCTGTTTCTGTTGTGTCTCGTGATGACCGGCTGCAATGCCCCTTCTTCTCTTCCAGCGGAAAAGGCGGATGCCGCCGCTTCTTTGACGGCGGAAGAGACGTCTGTCCCGATTACGGTTACGTCCGGAGAGTCTCCGGTCTCGCAGCAGACTAATGCCGATTCGGCGTCGAACGCGTCTCCGGCTCCTCCGGGGAGTTCTGCGGAGGCGGTCCCTCCCATGAGTCCCGCATCTACGTCGGGAGAATCCATCGATCCCAAGGCTTCGGATATTTTGAAGAAGATGTGCGCTTTTTTTGACGCCGTGCAGTCGGTGAGTTTTGATTGGAAGGGAACCGAGTCGCTGGATATTCCTGAGCGGAAAAAAGAGATGGTCATCGCATCGTCCCTTGCGGCGGCGCGTCCCAATAAATACGCCCAGGTGACGACCGACGCGGCCCCCCTCCCGTCGCTTTTTTGCGATGGGAAAAAGGTGACCATGTATTTCCCCAAAAGCCGTGGATATACCGAAACCGAAGCGCCTCAGGATTATGAAACGCTGTTCCAGGAAACGGCTCGAGGCGCGCTTATCACGGACACGTTGTTGCCTGCGCTTTTAATGAAGGACAATTACAGCATGTTCGCGCAAGAAGCGAGCGTGAGTTATGTGGGTGAAGAGGAATGGAATGGGGTCAAGTGCGATCGCCTGCGTTTGGGACAGGGCGCGGTCAAGCTTGATCTCTGGATTCAATCCGGCGATCTTCCCGTTCCGATCATGATGAGGCCCGATCTCAGCGAGCAGATGGCGCAGATGGGCAAGAATCCCGATGGCAGCACGCCCCGGCATGAGGTGCGGGCGGAGTTTTCGAACTGGAAAATCAATGAGGAGATGGCCGAGGATCGTTTTACGTTCACGCCTCCTGCGGACGCCGAGAAATACGATTCGCCGCAGGAAGCCGCTCGCCCCCACCCCCGTGCCATGATTGGGAAACCCGCCCCTTCTGTTTCGCTGACATTGCTGGATGGGAAGACCGTCGATCTGGCTCAACATAAGGACAAAGAAGTCGTCATGCTCGATTTCTGGGCAACGTGGCCCTGCCGCAAGTTGATGCCCGTGATCGAAAAGCTCGCCGAGGAATACAAGGAAAAAGGGGTGGTTCTCTACGCTGTCAATCAAGGCGATCAGCCCGAGGCCATTCGCGATTTCCTGAAGGAAGCCGGCGTTTCTTCGAAAGTGGCTGTGGATGAGCAACTTGCCATTGGCGACGTATTTCAGGTGTCGGGATACCCGACGGTGGTGCTCATCGCGAAGGATGGGACCGTCCAGGCGGTGCGCGAGGGGTTGAACGACAAGGACAACGAGGCAGAGCTTCGCGAAGCGTTGGAACTGTTGACGTCGGGCAA
>JAKJDA010000271.1 GCA_022706165.1 Candidatus Hydrogenedentota bacterium
AGTTGCGAGTTGCGAGTTCTGCGTTCGATGCGTCCGGCCGAAGCTGGCAAAATCCGCATGCCAGGCCATTTGCGCCCCGAGTTTCGGACTCGCGACTCAGCGCTTCGAATCCAACGATTATCGCGAATCGGCTGCAAACTCGATTTCGGCCACCCGCACGACATAATTCGAGCCGTAGGGATAGCCTGTCAGATCGATGGCGGCGAAACCGCCGTCAAGATTCTGCGCGAATTGCAGCGGCGAGCCGTCGTCGAGCCAGCGCGCCGCGCGGATCGGCTTGCGCAGGCCCTGAATCGTGCGCGGCCCGGCGCCGCCGACGGCCAGCGTGACGTTCTCATGACCCGAAATCCGAAGATCGAAAGCGAAGTAATACCATTTGCCGCCGCTTTGCAAAACGAAATCCCGCCCCAGGCATTTGGCCCCGACCGGCTTGCCGTTGTAGATCGGCTCTGCGTGCGGCTCGATCCAGCGCCCAATGGCGCGAAGCGTCGCCGCCTCCAGGTCCGGAATCGCCCCCTCGGCCGTCGGACCGACGTTGAGCAGATAATTCGCGCCGACCCGGCGGCTGCCGCATAGCGTCTGTATCAATTCCGCCGTCGATTTGTAGTTGAAATCCATCCGGCCGACGCCCCAGTGCGAATTCATCGTCTGGCACATTTCGCCGGTCACATATTTTGGTTGACCGCGGCGGTCCAGCGCCCTGGGCATCGCTTGCTCGTAAGTCACGCTGTCGATTTCCGGATGGCCGATCTCGCCAGGATGCTGAAGGCCGGTGTTGTTGACGATGATGGCTTCGGGCTGCAGGCGGCGAATCATGCCATAGAGCCGGTCGCGCTTCCAGTCGGCCTTGGGGCGCGACCAGTCGCCGTCGAACCACAGGCCGCCTATCTGCCCATACCGCGTGCAGAGAATTTCGACCGAAGCGTGCAGGTAATCGAGATATTTTTCGAACGCGGCGTCGTCGCACGTGTTGGACTGCCAGCGCCAATCGAGCGTCGTGTGATAGAAAAAGGGCACGATCCCCTCGGCGCGGCAGCCTTCGACAAACTCGGCGATCAGGTCGCGCTTGGCCGCCGAGTGTGGCGCGTCGAAGTCGGACAGGCCGCGCGTGTCGTAGAGACTGAATCCGTCATGATGCCGTGTCGTCAGCGTAATGTACTTCATTCCCGCTTGCCGCGCCAACCACGCGATGGATTGCGCGTCGAACTGGCTGGCGGTGAAGGTATCCTTGAGTTTGGTGTATTCCTCGATGGGGATGGACTTGCGATGCATGATCCATTCGCCCTGCCCCAGTTGCGAATACACGCCCCAGTGCAGAAACAGTCCGAAGGCCATTTTCTCGAAGCGTTCGACACGAGGCTCCGGCTTTGGAATTGCCATTTCTGGCGCGCTCATTATGTTTCATCCTTTCAAAAAACGCCTCGGATGCGACAGATAAAGAATCCAAAAATCGCAGGAGACGCGGAGACGCAAACGGCGATAAGAAGATATAAAATATCGAATTATGCAATTATCTCCTTATCGCCGTTTTCGTCTCCGCATCACCTTTATTCGGCATCGCTCTCGCCGCAGCCGCTCACTCATACCGCGCAATATATTCCTCCGCCGCGCCTTGGGAGCGCATGAAGCGGGCGAAGTCCTTTCTCAGTTCGGGTTCGATATCCGGATAGCGCTGCGCGAGATTGTTCCGCTGGCCCGGATCGGCCTGAATATCGTACAATTCCGCCTCGTGCTTTTCCTGGGCCAGGATGGCGGTCCACTGCTCCGTCGTCGCCGTGACCCAGGTCGGGCAAATTGTCAGACGCGCGTTGGGCCCCCAATGCTTGGCGCTATAGACGACATCCCAATTGCGCTTGCGCTCGCCCGCGATCAGCGGCAGCCAGGAACGCCCATCCATCGGCGGCGCGGCGACGCGCGCGGCGTCGAGAATCGTCGGCGCCAAGTCCGCCGGCTGGGCCAGCGCGGCGATTCGCTTGCCTTCGGCGCCCAGGCCCGGCGCCCAGACCATCATCGGCACATGCGTCACTTCCTCGTAGAGCGGCCAGGGGTCCGCTTCGCCCAGCACCGTATGCTTGCCCGTGCGATTGTGCTCGCCGATATACATGCCGTGATCCGAGGTGACGACCAGCATCGTGTCGTCCCACAGGCCCATCACGTCCACCTGATCCAGCAGGTGGCCGATCCAGCGATCGGTCAGAGTGACTTCGGCGGCGTAGTGCGCCCAGAGATGCCTGAGCTCCGTTTCGCTATAGATGTCCGTATAGCCGTAATTCGGAAAGTCGTAATCCAGGCCCGTGTAGCCCGGGTCGTATTTGTCCACATAATACTGCGGCGTATGCCACAACTCGTGCACTTCGAATGTGTCCACCCAGAGAAACCACTTGTCGCGCTTGGCGTTGTCTTGCAGCCATTCGGCGGCGCGGGTCATCGTTTTCGCCACCCACCAATCGGATTCGCGCCGGAAATGGGCCTGCTCGGCGGCGTGCTTTTGGCGTTGCGCCCCGCGCTGACGGATGTGCTCCGGCGGCACGGGAAAGGGCATCGTCTTGGGGTCCGGCATATCGGCGGGCGGCAGCAGGGTGCGATGGATTTCATGAGCGCCGCGCGTGATGTTGGCGCTGATAAAATTGGTGGTGTCGGCGACAACGGCGGTGAAATAGCCGGCGTCGCGCAGCGTTTCGGTCAGCGTCGGCAATTGCTTCGGCAATTGCTCCCAGTCCCAATTCGGAAAGCAGACGCGGCCGGTAAAGCAGTCCATGCGGTGCGGGACGGTGGGAAAGGAATTGACGATGCAGCGCTCGAACAGGGTCGCGCGTTCGGCGAAGCGATCCAGGTTCGGCGTTTTCACCGGCTTGGCCCGGTTGTGGGCCAGATGATCCCAGCGCAGCGTATCGACTGCGATAACCAGAATATTCATCGTTCGGGGCCTTCCTTCGGATGGTGAGCGAACAGGCAACGCATGGGCGCGTGCGGAATCCATCTAGCTGAATGCCGCAAATGCCTCATAGCCACAAGAATCGCCGCCAGCAAATCATTGCCTATCGCCCGTTTCGAATCTTCCGCGAATCGTGTTGAACGAATCGTTGTTCTTGCCTCTGCCGCCGCCGGTGAAGACCAGCGTGAATTCGAGCCCGTCGGCGCTCCACCATTTCGGCGCGAAACTCATGAAAAAGACATTTTCGACAATCATCCGGCGCCCGAAATATTCGTCGCCCCAGCGATAGACCGTCGTCCAGGGCCCCCACGGCTCGGGCGCATCGTACACCCCCATGCGGCCGATATGCGATTCGTCGTGCTCGGTGCACAGCAGATAACGGTTTAGGCCGGGATTGTGGCTTACGCTGACGCACCACCCCACGCCCGCAGGGTCTTCGAAGACCGGCCGTTTGGTCTCCAGCGCGCCCCAGCGCGGCGCGCCCGAATCGTTCAGTCCGCCAAAAAATTCGAATGCGTCTCGGCTGTCGAAAAAGCCTTTTTGCGGCGAACGCGCGAGGTAGATTTTGCCGATTTTCTGAACCGGATGCTCCAGTCGCTTGATCCCTTCCGAGGGATGAATGAAGTAGTGATACACATACTCGTCGCGCGCGCCGGCGTTGTCGCGGCCGAATACGCAAAAGGTCGGCACTGACAAACCCTCGATCGGCAGAAAGGCCCAATCGGCCAATGTCCAGGTCGCGCCATGATCCACGGAGCGCGCCAGCCGGCATTCCTCGAAGAGCGAACGGTTGGGATCGTCCTGGTAGCCAGGAACCCACCACATGTACAAAACGCCCGCGAGCGAAATCATGCCCCAGCTTTTGCCGGGGAACTGGGCTGGATTCTCCGCGTTTTTGCCGCCCCAAACATTATAGCCGCGCCAGGAATCCCAATCGCCTTCGACCCGCGCCACTCCCAAACTGACCCGCCCGTCGCTGTTCGTTCCTTCGAAGCCGCCGCCGTCGCCAAAGGAGCCGTATTGATGATCGTCGTCGGCCCAGGCCAGCTGGAAGTTGTCGCTTCCCTGCGCGCCCAGACGGTGTGTTTTCCAATCGAGCGTCATGCTCTTGATCACGGGACTGGGCGGATAGGGCGAGCCTTCCGCCGAGGCGGCCGTCGCCGAGGAATCGGCGGCGAAGGATAGGCCTGAAAAACCAAAGGCCAATCCGGCCAACAGGAAAAAAACGCTTGTTCGCATACCGGATATCATGAGTCGTTCCCATGCAGGCATTGAAAAGCCATCGTGGACAAATGCCAAGCCGCGCGCTTCAGAATTTCGCGCTTTCGCGCCAGGACGGTCCCGCTGGCCCGGCGTTATACATTGAACAATATATTCATCACATCGCCATCCTGGACGACATAGGTTTTGCCTTCCAGGCGCAGTTTGCCATGCTTCTTGAGTTCCGCGGTCGAGCCCGCCGCCAGCAGATCGTCCCAGCGGCAGACCTCGGCGCGGATGAAGCCGCGCGCGATGTCCGAATGAATCTGGTCCGCGG
>JAKJDA010000272.1 GCA_022706165.1 Candidatus Hydrogenedentota bacterium
GGGTTTGTACGATATGCAGGATGTGCTCGGACTGAGATAGTTCAGGTATTCGAACGCCGCGTCGCGGGCCGTCCAATGCGCTGTTTGCCGGCGCTGGCGTATACTGCGCCGATGTTTTGAAGAGGATGGTTCCCATGAAGCGCTTGGTGTCGGTGGTCGTTCCGTTTTACAACGAGGAGGCGAATGTTGCGCCGTTGGCGCGGAAAGTCGCTGAGACGTTGGATGCGTTGCCGGAATATGAGTACGAATGCATTTTCGTAAACGATGGAAGTTTGGACGGCACGCGCGCCGCGTTGGAGAAGGCGGCGGCGGCGAATCCGCGCGTCCGTCCGGTGCATTTGAAGCGCAACCGGGGGCAGTCGGCGGCGTTGGTGGCGGGGATGCGCGCGGCGAAGGGCGAGTGCATTCTCACGCTGGATGGCGATTTGCAGAATGATCCCTGCGATTTTCCGAACATGTTGTCATTGCTGCAGCAGTACGATTGCGTCTGCGGCTATCGCGCCAAACGCAACGACACGTGGTTTCGGCGTCTGTCAAGCCGCGTCGCGAACCGCGTGCGCAATGCGATCCTGCATGATGGCATTCGCGATTCCGGGTGTGGTTCGAAAGGATTCCGGCGTTGCTGCGTTGAGCATATTGTGCCGTTCAATGGCGCGCATCGCTTTTTCGCTGTCATGGTGCGCTGCGCTGGATTGACGATAGCCGAGTGTCCGGTGACCCATCATCCGCGTGTCCACGGCGTTTCCAAGTACGGTCTACATAATCGCCTCTGGCGCGGGATGTATGATCTTATTGGCGTGGGTTGGCTGCGTCGTCGCTATGTCACGTACGAGATAGAGTCGGAGGAGTAGCCCGTGTCCATGGTAATGTCCCTTGTCGCTTTTCCGATCTGGAAAATGGTTGGCGTGATAGGCGGCGTCTTGTTTTACGGGCGTTTCTATGTGCAATGGATTGCCTCGGAAATGCGCAGGCGGAGCGTTGTTCCCGTGGCGTTTTGGTACATGAGCAGCGCTGGTTCGTTAATGCTTCTTGCGTGGGCGGTGGTGTCGCAGTCCCCGTTGGGCGCTTTGGGGCAGAGCGTCAATATCGTCATCTACTCGCGCAACCTAGTTCACATCTGGCGCGAGCGGGGCGCGTTGTCGCGCGCGGCGCACCGGGCGATTCATGCGTTGGTCGCGGTGATTACGCTGGCGTCGGTGTGCCTTGTCGTTCTCACGTGGCAGCGCGAGGTCGTCGATCCAAAGGGCGGCGCGCATGAACACGCGCGGACGTGGTTCTGGCTTGGGGTAGGGCTGGCGGGACAGCTCCTGTTTGCGCTGCGTTTTCTTGTGCAGTGGATTGCCACCGAGCGTAAGCGGAAAAGCGTTATTCCTCCGGTGTTTTGGCATCTCAGCGTGTGGGCGGCATTGCTTCAAGGCGCAACGTTTTTTCAACGGCATGAATGGGTCTTCGCTTTTGGGATGACCGCGACGCTCCTCATCTATGTGCGCAATTTGTGGCTTATCCATGTGCATCCGGAACGCGCTGAGCCATCGGACGCAGACTGAACTTTCGCTTGCGGGACGTGACGGAGGGAGCGCTTTGTCATGGCGTCGCGTTTTTTGGGGAAGGCGTTTTTTTTGTCGCGATCGCGAAAATGGATGTTCCAAAAGGAAGGGTCGTTCGTCGCAGCAGGCGCTGTTCCAGGGTCAAGATGCGTTGAAAGAACGTCGAAAAGCGTTCGCCGGATGCGTTATCGAGGTCGGAAGTTCGTCGGTCGCTTCGACGGCGCCAGAGGCGCGTCAGCGCAATCGGTGGAAACAGCGTCGCGTTCCAGTGCGTGAGGCGCCGCGGGGCGAGTCCTGCATTGCGGAGCAGGCGGTTGATTTGGGTGCGCGTGAAGCGGCGGTCGGTGTGGACGGCGGCATCGTGTGACGACCACAGCCATTGGTATGCGGGCAGGTTAAGGAACAGCACGCCGCCAGGGCGGAGGACGCGCGCCAATTCATTTACGGCAAGGCGTTTGTCGGGAATTGATCGGTTGCAAATCACGTCGCAGGACAAGACAAGATCAAAGCTTTCTTCGCTAAAGGGCAGCGCGTCGATGCTCGCGACGGCGGTCCGCGCCAGGCCTCGTTCGCGGCAGAGGCGCACGGCTTCCGGCGCGAAGTCAACGCCGAACGCCGTTCCCTTTCCGGAGAGCATCGCGAGGTTTGCGCCCGTGCCGCACCCGGCGTCGAGCAGTCGCACGGGCTGTCCTTGTTTCGGCGCATAGGTGTCCCAGAACATCCGGACGATGTCGCGTAGCGCGACATACCACCAGTGCTGGTCTTCGACGCGGCGCATGATCGCATATTCGTCGATGTTCACGCGGTTTTTTCCAGGGGCTTCAGAAAACAGTTACATTTTCGATTCTCCCGGCGCGTTGCATGATGGGAGAATCGCGTTTCCGGGCACGTTTCGAATCGCGCATGCAAGCCGTCAGGGCGGCATTGCATGCGCGGAAAGCTGAACGGTTCTAGAGCATTTTCGTTAATTATGCCTACGCCATGTACGATCAAGAAACCTTGGCGAAAATGATCTCACAAGACTGACCGTAGGCAAAAAAGTCAAACTGCTTTAGCCGGAAAGGGGGGCGTGGGGGCGTTTCCATGTGCGATAGAGCGACGCGCTGATGGCGACGAGGGTCAGGGGGAATGCGATGAACAGCACGGCGTGGCTGAGATGTGAAAGCGCCCAATGGTTTGTCGCCGTGAGCACGATGTATCCGACGTATGTCAGATAATATGAGAAGAAAAGCGTTCCTTCCCAGCGGGCGATCATGTGCCCCGTGAAAAATAGAGGCAGGCACGCCGTCATGACCGCTATCATGATGGGAATGTCGAGACGCCATGCGGCGTAGGGGACCTCGATGCCTTGGGGCGCGACCAAGGACGAAAGTCCAAGCACCGACAAAATGTTGAAGATGTTGCTGCCGACGATGTTGCCGACGGCGATGTCGCGTTCGCCGCGGATGCTTGCGACGATGGAGGTGGCGATTTCCGGAAGCGACGTGCCGATCGCCACGATGGTCAACCCGATGATCAGTTCGCTGACGCCAAAATGGCGCGCCATCGCCACGGCCCCATCCACGAGCCAGTCCGAGCCGATCACCAGCGTGCCAATCCCTAGAAGCGTCAGGGCTATATCCCACAGAACGCCGAACTTTCTGGATGGTTTCTCCAACGTGGCCACGTGATCGGAGAATTCGTCTTGAACCGTTTGGTTTTCCCGGCGGCTCTGCCAGATGGAGTAGACGGTGTACGCGATCGCGCAGGCGAAGAGAAGCAGCCCGTCCCATCGGCCCAGCGCGCCGTCCCACCCGAGCAGCCATAGCGCGGCGGATGCCGCAATCATGATAGGCACGTCGACCCAGATCAATTTCATCGCCACAGTCATGGGAGTGATCATGGCGCATAGCCCCAAAATGAGCAGGACGTTGCAGATGTTGCTGCCCACTACGTTGCCGACGGCGAGAGGGGCTTGCCCGAGGAAAGCGGCGCGCACACTGACCGCGAGTTCCGGAGCGCTCGTGCCATAGGCCACTACTGTCAGACCCACGACCAGGGGAGAGATGCCCCAATGCAATGCAAGCCGGGACGCGCCCCGCACGAGGGCCTCTGCCCCGCCAACCAACAACGCCAGCCCCAGCGCGAAAAAGGCGAGGGTGAGTGCGCTCATAAAGGATAGTCTCCTGAATCTTGGGGAAGCATTGTATCGAATCCGTCGCAGAGGAGGCAAGGAAAGGGTGACCCAAGGGGGATGGTCACGTTGCGGCGAAAACGGCGCGGAAAGATCGATCGAACTGGCAAGCGATCTCGTCTAGGGAGGGAGGAGAGGGGACGAGTTGGGCGAGGGAGGTCACGGGTTTGTTGGCGATGCCGCAGGGAACGATAAGGCTGAAATGCTCCATGTCGGGCGCGACGTTCAACGCGACGCCATGGTACGTCACTCCGTGGCGCAGACCTACGCCTATGGCCGCCACCTTCGCGCCGCGCACCCACACGCCGGTCAGTCCGTCGACGCGTTCTCCGGGGAGTTCGTAGGCGGCGAGAAGGCGTATCATGACTGCTTCGAGCGCGCGGAGATAACCGCGAATGGAGAGCCTCCATTCGTTCAACTGGAGCACGGGATATGCGACCAGTTGTCCCGGGCCATGATAGGTGACGTCGCCGCCGCGATCGGCTATATGCACTTCGATGCCGCGCGCGGCGTATTCCTCTTCCGACAGGAGCAGGTTCGAGGCATGCGCATTTCTGCCGAGCGTAATCACAGGAGCGTGTTCGAGCAGAAACAACGCGTTCGCAGCCAGTCCCGCCTCGACCGCTGCGCGCCGTTCGGTCATGGCGGCATACGCGTCTGCATACCGCACTTGGCCGGGAAGATGGATTGTCTCGATCGCGCCATTCACGGCAAAGCCCATTCGTAGACCGTTGTTTGCGCCGGG
>JAKJDA010000273.1 GCA_022706165.1 Candidatus Hydrogenedentota bacterium
CCATCGATGCGATGGGATGTCAACGCGAGATCGCCCAACACGTCGTCGACGCCGGCGCGGACTATCTGTTGTCTGTCAAAGGCAATCAGGAAACGTTGGCCGAAGACGTCGAGCAGGAGTTCAAGCAAGCCCAGGCCGACGGTTTTGCGCACATGGACTGCCTGTATCACGAGACCTTGGACAAAGGGCATGGACGTGTCGAGAAACGGCAGTATTGGTACACATCCGACGTGCAGGGGTTGGGGACGCTCGAGCGTTGGCCCCAGTTGGCGGGGATGGTGATGTGCAAAAGCACCCGCACCGAGAAGGGCAAGACCACCGTCGAAGACCGATACTTCATCACCAGCAACACCGGGCACGACGTGGACAAGATGGCGGCGGCGGTACGCGCGCATTGGCGGATAGAGAATTCTCTGCACTGGGTGCTCGACGTCACCTTTTACGAAGACCAATGCCGCGTTCGCATCGGATACGCTGCCGAAAATCTCGCCGCTATCCGAAAAATCGCCCTGAACGCGCTCAAAGCCAACACCACCAAGAAAGCCAGCATCAAAGGAAAACGAAAAATCGCCGGATGGGACAACGACTACCTCAAGGAAATCCTCCTGGCTATGTGACTTTTAATGCGATAGCCCTGCGGGCGTTTCGGGGCGAACCACCCTTGCGACGCCACACACGCCTTTACCAGCAACAACATGGTCGGCACCTCAATCAACACGCCCACCACGGTTGCCAGCGCCGCACCGGACGAGAGCCCGAAGAGCATGGTGGCCGTCGCGATGGCGACCTCGAAGTGATTCGAAGCGCCGATGAGGGCCGACGGTGCTGCGTCTTCGTAGCGCAGACGCAGCATGCGCGCAAGCGCATACCCCAAGGCAAAGATCAGCAGCGTTTGCAGGAACAGCGGAATCGCGATCCATACTATTGTCAGCGGATTCGAGATGATCACCTCGCCCTTGAACGAGAAGAGCAGGATCAGCGTGAGCAACAGCGCGATGATCGTGATCGGCGTGAGGAAGTGAAGGAAACGTTCCTTGAACCAAGCTTCGCCCTTCGCCCGCAGGATGAGTTTGCGCGACACGTAGCCGGCCGCGAGGGGCAAGGCCACGTAGATCGCGATCGACAGCACCAGCGCCTGCCACGGCACCGGCAGCCGCCCGACGCCCAGCAGGAATCCGCCCAGCGGACCGTAAAGCAGCAGCATTGACAACGAGTTGATGGCCACCATCACGAGCGTATGGCCATCGTTTCCCTTCGCGAGAAAGCCCCAGACCAGAACCATCGCGGTGCACGGCGCAATGCCCAACAGAATGCATCCGGCAAGGTAACTGCGCCACAACGGCACTTCGAGCATGCGCACGCCGCCGATTTCAACCACTCTGCCATCGCCATGAATCGCGCCCGCGGGCAGATCGAGCCCCAGCGGCATTTTCACGTGGTCCACCGCATCTGGGCCGATAAAGCCATAGAACAACGTGCCGAGAAAGAGCAGGGCGATCGCGTACATCGTGAACGGCTTCACGCCCCAATTCACGAATAGCGTCAGCAACACCGGCTTCACGCTGCGGCCCGCTTTCAACACTTCCGCAAAATCGATTTTCACCATGATGGGATACATCATGAAGAAGAGGCAGATGGCGATCGGGATCGACACCACCGGCGCGCCGTTCACGTTGACGGACATGGCGTCGAGGCGCGCCGCGATCTGTGGCGCGAGTTTCCCCAGCGCGATCCCCGCTCCGATGCACAACAACACCCATAGCGACAGATACCGCTCGAACAGGCTCAACGCCTTGGTCTCGGGCGGGGGGGCGGTCGGTGTGGACATGAGCCATTCTCCTCGACGGTTATGCCGGTTTTCGCGCGCTTACATTGAGGCTGGTCACATAATCGCTGGCCTTGGCGCCTTTGGGCAGCGCGGCCACAATCCGCTGATACAACGGGTCTTCCCACGAAGTCATCGCTTCGATGTAATCGGGATGCGGCGCCAATGCGACATCGGCAAGGCCAGCATCGCGCGCCATGCGATCGGTTTCGTCCGCCAGAACCGCGCCCGCCACGCAACCCACGAGAGACTCGACCATCTGGCGGACCGCATCCGGCAGCGGCTTGAGCAACGCGATATCCGACGCCGCCACGCGCCCGCCGGGCTTCAGGACGCGCGCCAATTCGCGCCATACCTGGGGTTTGTCCGGCGACAAGTTGATCACGCAATTCGAAATCACCACGTCGACGGACGCATCCGCGACCGGCAAATGCTCGATCTCGCCCAAGCGAAATTCGACGTTGTCCAGCCCTGTGGCGGCGCGATAGCCCGCCGTGTTGCGCCGCGCCAACGCCAGCATCTCGGGCGTCATATCCACGCCGATCGCGCGGCCCGTCGCGCCGACTTTGCGGCCTGCAATAAACACGTCGAATCCGCCGCCGCTGCCGAGATCGGCGACGACTTCGCCGGGGCGTAAGGTCGCCAAGGCGACGGGATTGCCGCAGGAAAGGCCCATGTTCGCGCCTTCGGGAAGCGCGTCCACCTCGCCTGCGTCGTAGCCCAGCGCCGCCGCCAGTTCCCCGCCTTTCCCCGCCCCGCAACATGACGCGGCCTGTGGTGCGGGCGGGGACGAACAGCAACCCGGATTTGACGACGCCGGCGCACAGCACGGCGCCTTCTCCGACGTCTCCTCGGTTGTGCGCCGGGCAATGGCCGCATACCCATCGCGCACGATGGCGCGGATGGCGTCCGGATCGTTATGGTCCAAAGAAGCTTTTTCCTGCGTCATGAGGGGTTCCTTTCTTGGAAGCAGCGAATGGTGCACGATGCGTCCAGGATGTCAGGCAACGTTTTCACGAAGTCTCGAATCTCGTCGCGCACGCGACGGTAATGGCCCAGGGCCTCTTCCTCCGTGCGTGCAGCAGCCGCAAGCCTTGGCGGGTCGTCGAATCCCGCATGCACCACGCGCGGCGCGCCGGGAAACACGGGGCAGCCCTCATGCGCCGCGCTGCACACCGTAACGACGAGATCGAACGACGCATCCGCAAATTCGCGCAGGCGTTTTGATCGATGCCGCGAAATGTCCACGCCGACTTCGGCCATCACGGCAACCGCGCGGGGATTCAGCCCGTGCGTCTCAGTGCCCGCCGAATACGCGTCGATCGCGTCCGCGTGCAAATGCCGCGCCCAGCCCTCCGCCATCTGGCTGCGACACGCGTTGCCTGTACAGAGAAACAACACCTTCGGCTTCATCGGCAACACTGCTTTCGGCTCAGCTCTCCGGCGTCCTGCTTCAACACCGCCGCGAGTTTGCGCGCGTCCGCGATAATCGTCTTGTTTTTGCGCAACGCCGTTCTCACCCACGCCAACGCCTCGCGCACCATCTCGGGCGCGTCGTCGCCCGCGTGCCGGTAGTGCATCCATCGGCCGCTTTTGCGCCCGTCGATGAGTCCCGCCGCGCGCAACAACGCCAGATGCTTCGAGACCGTCGAAGGGGCCATGTCCACCAGTTCGATGAGCTGGCACACGCACACTTCGCGACTCTCCAGGGCCATGAGCAGGCGGACCCGCGTCTCGTCCGCCAACGCTTTGGTGATGCGCAGCAACGCCTGCATAGGGCCTCCATATTTCGTCATATGGCGAAGTATACTACATATCGCCCGCCGTGTCAACGGCCCGCTTGAGGGCGCTTAGGCCTTCATGACGCCGCGCCTTTCCGGATTGCGGAAGGACTGCGCGCATCGCGCGACCTCTTTGGTATAATGCCGCTTCTTCCGTGCGTGTGACGAGGAGAGAGACGTGAATCGGATCAGCCGCTATGTGCTCAAGGAGATTGCCGCGCCGTCGATTCTGGCGTTCGCGGTCATTAGCTTTGTGGGCATCGCGAATGAATTGCGCGAGAGGACCGATCAACTGCCCGTGGCGTTCGTGACGTTGGGCGACGTGGCGCGCCTGGCCGCATGTTTTTTGCCGACGTTGGTGGCGTACATCGTTCCCGTAACCTATCTCATGGGCATTCTGTTGGCGTTTGGGCGCCTGGCGCAACACAACGAGATCACCGCGATGCGCGCGGCGGGCATACCGCTCAAACGCGTGGTGGGGCCGGTGATCGCCGGCGGGCTGGCGCTGAGCGTTTGTACGGCGCTGATCCAGGATCGGGTGCAGCCGTGGGCGGCCCAGAGGCTTTACGCCATCATGGCGGTCGAACTGCCGTTGCGCATCGGATTCGACACGCTTCCGCCGGGGGTGATGCACGAATACGCGGGCTGGCGCGTCTACATCGGCGCCCGCGATCCGGACGGCTCGTTGCGCAAGGTCGACATCCTGCGTCCCGACGAGCAGGGCCGCCCTTGGGTCTTTTACGCCAACACCGCGCGAGTGATCGAAGAGAACGGACGCAAGCGCATCGAACTGCATGACGGCCACATTATTCCGCCCGAAGAGGGCGGCGGCATCATGCGCAGCACGTTCCCCGTGTG
>JAKJDA010000274.1 GCA_022706165.1 Candidatus Hydrogenedentota bacterium
CCGAATTGGTTAGACAACGAGGATGGTCCTCGCCGGAGGAATCGGGCGCTCATGTGGAACCAGCGCGCCCAAAGTCCCGCCAGCAGGAGAAGCCCGGGCGCCCCCATCTCGCCTGCTGTAAGCACGCCTAGGTTATGGGCTGGCGGCGCAATCATGTGCACGCGTTCCATGTCGGTGAATCCCCTGATGTTGCAGTCGGTGTCTCCATAGGGGGCGTTGGGCAGGCCTAGTTCCGGATAGTAGCGATCGGTCACGATGTAGGACCAGTTGTTCAGTCCGAGTCCGAAGAGGAAGTTGTCGCGCAAGACCAGTTTCCCGAGTCGAAAGTACATGCCTCGGCCGGAATCGCCTTCCCACTCGTCCTCCAGGGTCGTTTGGCCGTAGCGCGCAGAGAGCGTGTCCCATGCCTTGACGAAGACGCCGAGGGCTGCCACCAGGGCAAGGAGGGTTGCCGCCAGTTTCATCGGGGTCAGGCGCGTGATCAGGCTTATCAGCAGCGCGATGCCCGTGGAAGCGCAAAACACGACGAAACCGGTTCGGGATATGCTGAAGATTACGCATAGGCCCGCCATCGCGGCGCAAAGACCCGAGAGGCGCGCCAGGCCTTTGTGCTGCTCGGACATGGCTAGGGCCACGAGCATCGGCGCCAGGAAATTCATGTATGCCGAAAGCTGGTTGGGGTGGGCGAACGATCCGCGAAGCCGGTACATGCCCCAAACGTATCGTTGCACGATGCACCAGCCGGTTTGATAGAAAACCAGGGCGCATAGGGCGATGACCAGCACCCGTATTTCGCGCGGTCCTCGGACATACATTGCCACGGCGAGGAACAGCAGCAGCCCCCGAAAAAACTTGACCAGTTCGAATGTCCCAAACAGCATGGGATCGTTGAGGATGACGCTGAGACAGCCCCATGCAGAGAAGGCCAGTATGCCCGTCAGGCTGGCTGGCCAACGCCATCGCGTCCGTTCGTGGGGCGCTGCGAGGAGCGGCGCCACGAGAAGAATGACGGACAAGAAGTCGACGTAGGAAACGCCGATGCCGCGCGAGGTGCCTCGGTACATTTCGCGGCTCAGGAAGTTGATGTCGAGCCAATCGGGCATGCAGGTGCTGAAAATCAGCGCGGCAAACATGAAATCGAGGAAGAAGCGCGACGTTCGCGCCAGCAGAATGCCTGCTGGGACGCTCACGGCGGCCCCGATGATGAATACGATTTCTTTGAACTCCATTATGCCCTGCGATGGCTTGTTTCGAGAAAAGCGTCCCGCTGCGTCGTGGGCAGCGCTTGTACAGGCGAAATAGGAATGTTTCGCGAAAAAGCCGGAGGCCGTGTTGGCGGTCGCCGCGCTAGTTGCATTCGGCCTCCAAGGGCCCGGCCAGTTCTTTTAGATAAAAGAGTCGTCCCGCCAGGGTGGGCATGAAGGAGCTTGGGATCCATGGCGTGGGTTTGTGATGCAAGGTGGCCCAGAGCGAGAAGCCTTGCCACATCATGCCGCGCCCCAACGATCCGTCGGCGCCGCCAATGATGCCGTCCGATCGTAAAAACAGGCCTGGTCCAATCGTGTTGGCGGTGGCGGGCACGAGCGTGGTGCGGCTTTTGAAGCTTGTGATGGCGTTTTGTTCGATGGTCAGCGGGTGGAGTTTGGCGCCAAGGCGATAGGCTGCGGTTTTCCATGCGGCCTCGGTTTCGTATTCCGCCGCGAAGTGCGGTTCCCAGAAGGCGATATGGCACATGCGCCCGATGCCGAACACGGTGACGAGGCGCGCCCCTTTTTGTTGCAGCGCGCCGATGCGTTCGGGATAGGTTGGCAGCATGGTCTTTGTCGCAAAGTGCCGTTGATTTTTGGGGACGGTGCGTTTGCCCAAGGGCGAGTAAAAGGCTTGTTCCATGGCGTTCTGAAAGGCGCCCGGGTCTTTGGAGGGCAAGGTGTTGCCCTTGGCGTCGCTCCACTCGTCCATGTTGAACCCGTGCACGTGTTTGCAGTCGACGTCCCATTCCTTCAGGAAGTAAACCGCCCACCGGTACATGCCCATTGGTCCGACGGGCAGGATGAGCACAAGTTCCCGGTTGGCTTTTTGCGCGGCGGCGATTTCGAGGGCGATGGCGTGGCCCATCATGGCGTCGAAATCCGCAAGGGTGTCGCAGGAAATCGGCGTGAAGCGTTTGTGCCACCACGGTTCGCGATTTTCGATCGACGTTGGCGGGCGGGCGCACAACGCATCGAGTTGGGACAGGTCCCATCCTGCGGGGAAAAATCCCTCGAGGAGCGACCCTTTCAAGGTGCTTGTCAACGTGATGTCCATTTGTGTATGCCTCCCTCGCGCCGCTTGGGGCGGCATCCGGTCTTGGGCGGTATACTACCAAGACCTTGGATCGAATCCAACAGCCGTTTGTCTGCGCCGGCGCGAAGGCGGGATGAAAACCGGGATCAGCCTCGGCAGGTGAAAAAAAAGGGACGCGACATATGTCGCGTCCCTTAGCGTGGATTTTGCTTTTGCCGCGTTAGGCGGTTTTGCGGAAGCGGCGGATCGCAAGGCCAGCCAGGCCCAAGCCCAGGAGGGACATGGTGGCCGGTTCCGGAACGACCGGGCCCAGTTGGGTCGTGATGCGTGCGTACACGCCAGCGCCCTGAGTGGCGGCTTCGGCGCTGCTGAAGTTGTTGCGAATCGTGGCGCCGCCGTCGCTCGAGAAGCCCAGCAGGTTGAGCGTGTAGAGAACGCCGTCGTACATGAAGTTCGTGGAGGTGTAACCGAAGTTGGCTACCGTGACGATGTCGCCGTCCAGGACGGGATCGCCGGTATTGTTCGGGGTATTGGTGATGAAGAAGGTGAAGTCGTACACGTCGCTCTGCGCCAACGGGGAGGTGATGTTGAGCGTCACCTTGAGTTCGACGCCGTCAAATTCCGGAGGAGTTGTAGGTGCTGCCGTTCCGATAGGTGAACAAGCCGACCAAGAAAGGCGTTTCGCTGTTTGTGGTCCAGCCGGGATCGCCGTCGCTGCCGATGCCGTCAAATTCGAACTGGTTGTCGAACGGCGTGGGGTTCGCGGGAACGCCCCAGTTGAAGCGGGCAGTGCCGCCCACATCGTTGTTGTTTACCGAGTACACGTCCGAAGCATTGGTCGACACGACATTGTCCCATTCTCCGCTCGCCGTGCCCGAGAATACCGTTGCGTTGGCACTCATGCTCATCAAGCATGCCAGGAGCACTGCCCCCACAACTGCCGCCATTCGCGTTCTCATGATCTTTCTCCTCTGTTTGTTCGTTCCCCACTGCAGCCCAACATAATACCCTGATGGTTTACGCACTTTATGCGCCATGTAGGTACAGCATTTTTTGTTCCAAGAAAGACAGGAAATCGTATCTGTATACTAAATAATGAGTTACGATGGAACCCAAGCGTTGGGCTCGCCTCATATTTCGCTTGGATCACGGAATATATTCTCCGGAGACAAACTTATGATCAGTTGAAATGACAGGTTTCGCATATCGGCGTGCGCTACGGGGGCCTTCGTGTTGGGTGTGTTAGGTTTCACGAAGGATCAATTCGGGATGCACGACATGTTGGCAGGATTCGGATGGGGTTTCCGGTTCGGGAGCGAGGAGCGCAGCGACGATTCTCGCCATTTCGGCGTTGCGGGGGTCCACCGAGGAAATCGGCGGCGTAAAATAGCGCCCGATGTCGGTGTTGCCATAACTGACGAGGTTGTAGTCGCGGGGGATTTCCATCCCCTGTTCGTGGAGGCGGCCTATGACTTGAATGGCGCTCAAATCGTCGCAACAAAAAATGGCCGTGATGCCGCGTTGACGCAATGCGGCGGCGTCAACCCCGCGCGCTCGCGGCAGAATCAACGGTTCGAAGCCGGGGCGCTCGCGGCGCATGAGGTCGAGGTAGGTTTCGCGCATGAGTTCGAGCACCATGTTGCGGCCGGGCCAGACTTCGTTTTCGACGAACGCGACTCCTCCCCCTTTTAGCCACATCAGGTACGTCAGGGCGCGCACGACGCCGAGGTCGTAACTTTGAACAACGAAGGGGAAATCGTGACTGGACATTGTGTGATCGAGCAGGACAATGCGGGTTCCCATGGGGGCGAGTTTCTCGTAGAAGTCCAGCGTTCTTGATTCGTCAAGGGTGGGAATGACGATGACTGCTTCGTAACGGTCGTTGATCATGGTCTGAACGAGACGCATCTCTTCTTCGTAATTGTTGTAGTCGCAGAGGTGGTGAAGGGTGCGCCCGGCCTGGCGGGCCTGCTCGGCCACCAGGAGGATCAGGTCTTCGTATTGGACGGAGAAGAAGGGGAAGACAAGGCCCCAGGCGGGTTGCATGGGGCGGAGATCGGCCACAAACGATCCTTTTCCAGGTTGTTGGCGAATGAGGCCCTGGGCCTCGAGGAGGTTGAGAACGCGTTTGGCGGTTTCGCGGGCGATGCCGTGGCGGTG
>JAKJDA010000275.1 GCA_022706165.1 Candidatus Hydrogenedentota bacterium
CGGCGCGACTCATGGCGCTCCGTGCCGACAATGGCCAGCCCCCCCAATTCGCGCACGCCTTCTCCCAGCTTGATATCGGTCCCGCGACCGGCCATGTTCGTCGCAATCGTGATCGCGCCGCGTTTGCCCGCATTGGCCACGATCGCCGCTTCGCGCTCGTGATGCTTGGCGTTGAGCACTTCATACGCGTTGACGCCCGACGCCTCCAGCATTTGCGCGACGACCTCCGACTTCTCGATGGAAACCGTTCCAACCAGGATCGGGCGCCCTTCCTCGTGAATACGCTTAATCTCCTGAACAACATGGCGAAACTTTCCCAGTTCCGTGGCAAAGACCAAGTCGGTCAAATCATGCCGGATCAAAGGTAGATTCGTGGGGA
This sequence comes from Candidatus Hydrogenedentota bacterium, assembly GCA_022706165.1. Lineage (GTDB taxonomy): Bacteria > Hydrogenedentota > Hydrogenedentia > Hydrogenedentales > SLHB01 > JAKJDA01. The sequence continues at coordinate 380 of JAKJDA010000275.1, forward strand.
TTTGCACCACGTCCAGGTTGTAAATGGTTGCGAACTCGACGGCCTCCGTGGCGGCGGTGCCCGTCATGCCGCCGATCTTCGCGTACAGCTTGAACAAGTTTTGGTAGGTGATGGAGGCGACCGTCTGGGTCTCAAACTGCACGGCCACGCGTTCCTTCGCTTCGAGCGCCTGGTGCAGCCCATCCGAAAAACGCCTCCCTTCCATCATGCGTCCCGTGAATTCATCGACAATCAACACCTCGCCATTGCGCACCACATATTCGTCATCGATCCGGTAGAAATGATGGGCGCGGATCGCCTGCTGCAACATATGCACAATGCCCAGCGCATCGTCCACATACAAGTCTTCCACACCCAGCAGACGCTCTGCGGCCTCCATGCCTTCCTCGGTGAGCAAAACATGATGTCCCTTCTCCTCCAATTCGAAATGAGCGCCCTTGCGCAACCTGCGCACCGCTTCGTCAACCTTGTAGTACAAATCGGTGCTCTTTTCAGGACGCCCCGAAATGATGAGCGGGGTGCGCGCTTCGTCGACCAGGATCGAATCGATCTCATCCACGATGGCATAATTGAGCGGCCGTTGCACGCGCGATTCCGGACGAATCGCCATGTTGTCCCGCAAATAGTCAAAACCGAATTCGTTGTTCGTGCCGTACGTGACATCCGCACGATAACTGACCTGCCGCTCAAAAGTATCCATGTCATGCTGGATCAGGCCAACCGTCAACCCCATGAACTCGTAAATCGGGCCCATCCACTCACGGTCGCGACGGGCCAAAAAGTCATTCACGGTCACCACGTGAACGCCTTTGCCCGTCAAGGCGTTGAGGTAAACGGGCAACGTCGCGACAAGCGTTTTGCCCTCGCCCGTGACCATTTCGGCAATCCGACCCTGATGCAACACAATCCCGCCGATAACCTGAACATCGAAATGGCGCATGCCCACGACACGCTTGGCAGCCTCGCGCACTGCGGCAAACGCCTCCGGAAGTAGCGCCTCCAGGGTTTCGCCGCAGGCTAGCCGCGCCCTGTAACGCCCCGTTTCCGCCTGTAACGCGTCGTTCGTCATGCGGACATAACGCGGCTCCAGGTCGCGAACCGCCTCGACCAGCGGCATCAACTTCTTTATCTGCCGGTCGCTGCTCGTACCGAACAAGGACCGTAGGAAATCCGTAAGCACGTAGCATCCTCTCCCTATGGCATCACCGCCTCGCGCGGACCGCATCGACCGCCCGCACACGAATCCGCGCTTGGAATACACGGCGCGTTCATGGTATCAAAGGGCGACCCAATAGCACAAACAGGAGACCCAAATGGCGCCTGTCGCCCTCTATGTTCTGTCGCTGTGCGGCGCCGCCGGATCCCTTGGCGCATTCGCGCAACAGACGCTTGGCGCACAAGGATTTGCGCCCACGCTCCATTCCGCCCTGTTCCTGGCAGGATGCGTCGCGCTGGCCTTCGTCGCCGCGCAACTCTCGTACGTGGCCCTCATCCGCCTCCTCATGCCTCACAGAAGCTCCGGATTCTTCCTATGCGAATCCCTCTCCCAATTGACAGGACTGTTCCTGCTTCCCTATGTCCTTCACATGCAGATATCCTGGCCCCATCCGGCGCTAAGCAAAATCGAACCCCTCCTCTATCTCGCCGCTTTTGGAGGATCCCATCTCTTTTTCAAGCTCGTATCCTTCTTCACTGCCTTGCGCAGCGAATCGGCCCCCCGTTGGCCTGCCCTCGCATGGGCCGTCCCCATGGCCATCAACGGCATCCTCGCCGCCTTCCTCCTCTCCCAATGGCTATCCACCGTCAACGGCGCGCGAACGAACGTCATCGCCCAAACCACTCCCGCCTGCGCCGACGGCGTCTATGCCAAAGCCGTGGAACTCCGCGAAGGCGCCGTGCGACACGTCACCTTCGACGCCGCTTTCCCCAACCAATGCCTAACCTTGCGATGGGCCCATCCCCCCGCCCTACAAAACCAAACGCCACTCAAGCAAATCCACGTCTCGGTCGAGATGTTCGGCAACGAAAAACGCCCCTTTCACGCCACCCTCACCCTGCAGGACTCCGGATGGACGGAACTGCGCGTGCCCCCTGATCGGATAGCCGACGATCTGCGCTTTTGCCGCATCCGGTGGACCACCGAAAAAGAAGGCCCCTGGGAAAAACTCACCGGACTGCGCCCCGTCCTAGACACCAACCAAAGCTTGCTGCTCAGCGGTCCATTCCAACATGCCGTCCGCAACGGCAACAAGCCGCTCAATTATATCGTCGTGTGTTGGGACGGGCTCGGCATTGATCGCGTTTCCGGATTGGGCTACAAGCTCACCACCACCCCCTTTCTGGATGAACTCCTCACCCAAGGAAAAACCTTCACCCGCGCCTACACCCCCGCCCCCGAAGCCCCCGCAGCCTGCATGACGCTCCTAACCGGCGCCAGCCCTCTCCGGCATGGGATCCTAGGCAAAAATCATGGCCCATTGCCGCCCCATGTCCGAACCTGGGCAGAAGAACTAGCCAAATCCCGCTATGCCACCGCCGCCTTCATGGAAGCGGAAGACGACCCCTCCTTCGCCTTCGGAACCGGCTTTGAACGCGGGTTCGACAGCTACGATGCGGCCTATGCCCCAGTCCCAAATTCCGGCAACCTTGCCGCGTCCAATCCCGAAAACAAACCCAGAACCGATTTCACGGACGACGCCCCACTCCCTCTGGGCGGATCCGCAGACACAATTGCCCGCGCCATCACGTGGGTGGAAGCCCATTCAGATATGCATTTTTTCGTCTTCCTGCGCCTCCGAGAACTGACTGATCTCCGGTTGCAAGAACGCCACGGGAAACAATTCATCGCTAACCCGGAAAAGCCAACGCCTCGTGAAACATCCGACACGATTCTCTCCTACCTGGATCAGCATTTAGGGCGTCTTTTTAAGCGTATCCGCGATTCTGAAACAAGAAGAAACACATGCATCATCATCACATCCTCTTATGGAATAAGCGTTTTTGAGGAAGGAAGGGCTGGAGCGACATCCGAGCTTTTTGAGAATGTCCTCAATGTTCCAGTTGTGTTTCAGTTCCCGGGGTCGCCACGAGAACAGAAAACTACGCTCATGGGACTTGAAGACATCATGCCCACAGCGTTGGCGCTGTCCGACATGGCTCCCAGTGGATGGGCTGATGGGGTAAACATCTCGCAACGATCGCGCGTGACCGGACCCATTTCCATGCAGGGCGATCCTATTGTGCTGACGATCCGAGACGATGCTTGGCGTTTCTACTGGGCGTCAGGGGCATCTCCCGAATCCCTCTCCCCGCCTGCGGCGTCGGGAGACGTTCGCCTGTTTCGCGCGCCTCGCACGCGTAGCGGCGAATGGTCCGGCGACGTGGCTCCGCGCAATGCCAACATCGTCAACCTGTATCGGACACAACTGTCGTCCTACCTGACGCGCATGGATCAGGCCCGAAAAGACACTCCCCCTCCCCGTGATGCCGACGCGACCCCTCCGCTTTCGCAATAGATTGCTTCCGGATCCAGACGGAACCGCAGGACATCAAAAAGATAGGCAAGGACCCGTTACTTGGTCTTCGGCTTGGATTTGGCTTTGGGCTTAGCCTTGGCGGACGCCTTCTTCGGGGCAGGAGCGTCGCAGGCAGCGGCGCAACAGTAAAAAAACTTCGCGCTCTCCAGCATGTTGCCCAAGGTGCGTTTGCTTTCATCATCGATGGTCACGCCGATCTTCGCGGCGCTCGCCAGGAATTCCTCCCATTGGGAGTGGTCCCAGCAACCCTTTTTGCTGGTAACGAATTTTTCGACCAGAGCAAACACTTTTGACAACAAACTCGTCGTAGCCATGCTCAGCCTCCTTTTTGGGCGGGGTTGGCCCGATTTTTCGGCTCGGGCGACCGTCCCTGAAACACGGGGCAGCGGAGCTTCGCGCCACGTTACCTAAGCGCTCCGCACCCGCTTCTACGAAACCACGATAACCGAAAGCGCTCGGGTTGTCAACAGGCATTTGTATTGTTGCGCGTTACTCTTTAGCTATTGAACCGTCTCCGGCGCC
>JAKJDA010000276.1 GCA_022706165.1 Candidatus Hydrogenedentota bacterium
GAAACTCGGCGCGCCCCGGGTCGACGTGCGCGGCGTGCCGTCCGGATCCGGCTTGGCGACCGCCATGTCCTGCACGTTGTGGGCGTACACATTGCCCAGTATGGCCGCATACGGCGAAGCCTCGAAGCGGACGAGAGGTCCCGCGTAGGCTGCGGGGGCGTTTGGGGCGACGCGTGCGGGCAACTCGTCACGGAACTGGTACAGCCGGCGTGCGAGACGATCCAAGGCGGGGTAGTACCCCTGCCGCAGAAAATAGAGCTGGTCGTAGATGGGGACCGGCAGCGTCTCCTGGGCGTCTGGAGGCGCCGTCACGCCGGTGGCGGCGCTAACCACATAGTGCGCCCGGCGAAAATCCTCATAGCGAATCCAGATGCTTTGAATCCGTTTTGGGCGCGGACGAACGCCGAACACATAGCGGAAAGGTTTGGGGCCGTCTGTTTCGCTCACGATCAACGCATCGTCGAGCAGGCGTCTGGCCGCGGGGTCGGATTCAAACGGCTCGCGGTAGGGGCTGCGAATCTTGTTCAGGCGCTCCTCGCCCGCCTGCAGCGGCGTGAACATCTCGTAGGGCCACACGTTCACCCCAAAAATGACGGGAAACGTGTCCAACGTGACGTCCGGGTCGTCATAGAAAATCAGGATGCTGCCGATCCGGTCGCCGAGGTATACGCGGCGGCCATGATCGTGGTAGCGTTCCCAACGGCCCCACCCCTCGTTGCCCTCAGGGCGATCCGTGGTCATGCCCAGAAAGTATACGGCATCGAACTGTCGGCCAACCGGGATCGGGGCGTACTGGCCTGTCACCATGTTGCGATACCCGTCGCCGTCTTTCACCGGCGAAAAGGGAATGCCAAAGCACTCCACGGTCGCGCCGGCGTCCGCCTCGACGCCAATCGGATGAAAGCGTTTTGTGATCATCTCTCCCCCTTTGGGCTCAAGCCCCTCTGCCGCCGCAGAGGGATTCCCCGCAAGGCCAACCATGCCAATCCCCAGCGCCGTCACAAGCCCTAAGGCGCGCACCGCCATCGCTACGCAGCGCACCCCAAAACCGTCTATCGCCTCCATCGCTTCCTCCAGCGCCCGCGCACCTGAATCCCATCCCAGTACTGTCATTTTTCGAAAAAAATAGACAATCAAATGTTGTTTTATGTGCATATTTTGAATAATATATACACGTATTGATTGGTAATAACAAGTCATAATCAAGAGGATGGAATCCCTATGCACTCGCGAAGCGTCTGTTTTTTCTTGATGGGTCTCGGCCTATCCTTGACCGCACAGGGAGCCGAGGGCGGCTCCTGGGTGGCGCCCTACATGGGGCGGCAAACCATGTTCATCGACGGCAAACCGGAAGCGCCGCTTATCTATCTTTTGTCGGGACCTTCGGCTTCCGAACCCTGGCGGCCAGAGGCGCAAGAAACGATGGGCGCTTTCGCCGAGGAAGGGTATCGCCTGTTCGGCGTCCTGGCATGGTTGCAGAACATATGGAAACCGGACGGACTGGACGTCGACCACGTGAAGCGTCAGATTCGCGCCGTCCAGCAGGCGCGCCCAGACGCCCGCATTCTGCTGCGCATTGCCTTATGGGCTCCGGAGTGGTGGATGGATCAGCATCCGGAGGAACGAATTGGCTGGACCCTGCGGGCAGGCACGCACATTCCCGAGGCCGTGCGCCAAAATCCGGATGACTGGAAAATGCCTAGCTATGCCTCGACGGTCTGGCGACAAGAAGCAGGGGAACAGCTTCGAAAGCTGCTGCAAGAGCTTGCCGCCTCTCCCGAGGGTGACGCGGTGTTCGGGCTGCTGGTGACGGGCGGCCAATGGATCGAGTGGTTCTATCCGAAATTCGAGTTCGAGCCGGATAACGGCCCCGCCATGACGCGTCATTTCCGGCAATGGCTGCGCGCGAAGTACGCAACGGACGACGCCTTGCGGATCGCCTGGAACAAATCCGACGTCACCTTCGACACCGCCGAGGTGCCGGGCGTGCCGGAGCGCTTCAAGACGTCCGAACGGATGTTTCGCGATCCCCAAAAGGAACGGCAGACGATTGATTACTACAAGTGCCACCAAGAGCTTGTCGCGGATGTCCCCATCGAGTTTTGCCGCATCGCGAAGGAGGCATGGGGGAGTCCGGTGATTGTAGGTACGTTTCATGGTTATTTCCTGCATCTCACGCATCAGGCGTCGGGCGGTCATTTGGAAATGCAACGCCTGTTCGAGTCGCCCCATATCGACTTCCTGTCATCGCCGTTCAGTTACGAGTTCGATTCGCGGTTCCTGGGCGGCTCCGGTCATTACCGGTGCCTATGGGAAAGTCTGCGCATGCACGGCAAGCTCTGGCTCAACGAGAACGACCACCCCACGCATGTCGGCGACATTTTTGGCCGTCCCGGCCCGTTTTGGCCGACAACGGTCGAGGGGGACATTGCCGCGATGCGCCGGAACACGGCGCATTGCTACACGCTCGGGCAAGGCATGTGGTGGTTTGATTTCGGCCCCGGGGGTTCCAAGGGTCGCGGCCGGTGGTGGGCGCATCCCGCATTGAAGGAGGAGACGGGCAGGCTCTTGAAATTGTCCGAGGGCTTGTTGAATAAACCGCACGAAAACTCCGCCGATGTCTTGTTCGTCTATGATACCGAATGTTTCTACTACCTGGCGCCGCACTACCTGCCCCTATACAACCGGGACAGCCATTGGGACCGCACCGAGACGCTGTCGCTGGAGGCATTGAACGAAACCGTGGCGGGCGCCTACAAGAGCGGCGTGGCCTTCGACCTGATCCATCTCAACGACCTTGGCGCCGCCGACCTGTCTCGATACAAAACGGTGGTGTTTGGATTCACGCCCTACCTCAGCGAAGCCCACCGCGCTCTGATTCGCGAAAAGGTGGTCACGCCGGGCCGCACGGTGGTGTGGGTGTATGCGCCGGGCTACGTGGACGGTGAACGGCTAAGCGTCGAACGCGTGGCGGATACGGTGGGGATGGCGATCACAAAATCGACGGTCAACTTGCCGCCGCAATTGCTCTTGCGGGAAGGAAGCATTACGCCGAACTTCCCGGAGACGCGCATCAACGCGCGGGTCCAGGATGCGTGGACCGCTCCGACCTTCCAAGTGACGGACCCCGAAGCGAAAGCGTTGGGCTACTACGGCGGTTCGGTCGAAGTGGCGTTGGCGCGCAAAGAAGTCAACGGAGCCGCCGTGTGGTATTCGGCGCTTCCGTTGAAGCATCCGCCCCTTATGCGCGAAATCTTCCGCCAATCCGGCGCGCACATCTACAACGAAAAAAACGACGTGGTCAGTGCGGGCGGCGGGGTGCTGTGGATTCACACCGAGACCGGCGGCAAGCGCACCCTGACCTTGCACAACGGCAAAAAAGTGAAAATCAACCTCGCCCCGTGGTCCACCGTGATACTCGATAGCGACACGGGGAAAGAAATCCTTCGGTGATTCGAGGCAATTGGGCGTTTCGTCTCTACGGTGAATGTTGGAGTGGTCTTTTTGCCAAGCCTCTTTAAATACGCATGCATTCAACACAATCGGCGAGTGCCCTTCGTGTTGAGGTAAGATATAGCCACCTAACCGGCCCAGATCGGCCAATGAGGATACGTAATAATGAGGATACATATGGCATGGAGCGCCGTACTGTTAGCCACTTTGGCTGCGACGAATGACGGAACAGCGCACGCGTCTTCTTGGGTGGCGCCCCATATGGGACGACAGACGATCTTCATCGACGGCAAGCCGGTCGCGCCGCTTATCTACCACTCCACGGGAGCTATAGCCATTGAGCCGGGGCGATCCGCAGCGCAGGAAGCGATATATGATTTTTCCGGACAAGGCTATCGTTTGTTTGGGTGCTCGGCCTCGTTGAATGGGATTTGGCGTTCAGACGGGTTGGACATCGACCAGGTGAGGCGTGAAATCCGCGCCATTCAACAGGTGCGCCCTGATGCCCGGGTTTTGTTGCGCATGATCATAGGGGCGCCGGAGTGGTGGATGAACCAGCATCCGGAAGAGCGCATTGGATGGGCTTTGCGGTCGGGCACCCACATTCCCGAGGCCGTGCGCCAAAATCCGGATGACTGGAAAATGCCAAGCTATGCATCGGAAGTCTGGCGACGAGAGGCAGGGGAACAGCTTCGAAAGCTGCTACAAGAACTTGCCGCCTCTCCTGAGGGCGCCGCAGTCTTCGGATTGTTGGTCGTCGGCGGGCAATGGCACGAGTGGTTTTACCCGAAGTTTGAGTTTGAGCCGGATAACGGCCCCGCCATGACGCGTCATTTTCGGCAATGGCTGCGCGCGAAATACGCAACGGACGACGCCTTGCGGATCGCCTGGAACAAATCCGACGTCACCTTCGACACCGCCGAGGTGCCGGGCGTGCCGGAGCGCTTCAAGACGTCCGAACGGATGTTTCGCGAT
>JAKJDA010000277.1:0-4019 GCA_022706165.1 Candidatus Hydrogenedentota bacterium
GACATATCCCGCCCCGCCCGTCACCAAGATATTCATGTGTTTTGCGCCCTTTGCGTTTCGGTTGCTGAATCAGGAGAGGCGAGTATAGCAATTTCCCCTCGCCTCGAAAAGGAAACGAGTGCGCAGAGACGCCGAGGGGCCGACGGAACAGGACTCCGAAAGAAACAGGAGGCGGTGGGAAAAGAGAACGTTATTTTTCTTTTTCGAATTCGCGGTTTCGGTGGCGGACAATGTCGCCGTTGATCATGTAGAGCACATCCTCGGCGATGTTGGTGGCGTGATCGCCGATGCGCTCGATATGACGGCTGATGCCGAGGGTGTGAACGAGACGTTCGAGTTGGGCGGGATGGCGGCGGATAGACTCTTGCACCCGCGCAAAGATATCGCGGTTCATTTGATCGACCTCGTCATCCGCCAAGAGGACTTTGTGCGCCAGAACCGCGTCTCGATTCACGAGAGCGTCAAGGCTGCTGCGCAGCATCCATTGCGCCTTTTCGGCCATGCTGGGAAAGTCGAAAGCGTCCGTTGTGCGCTCCTCCCGGCCAAGAAAGGAGGCCTGCTCGGCGATATTCACCGCGGCATCGCCAATGCGCTCTAGTTCCGCATTGATTTTCAAAACGGCAATGATGAAACGGAGATCGTTGGCGACGGGCTGATACAACGCAATGATCTTGAGGCATTCCTCCTCGATTTCGACTTCCCGATAGTCTATTTCGCTGTCGGCTTCGATGACCGCTTGCGCCAGGGCGGGATCAAGGTCCCTCAGGGCCTTGAGGGAACGTTGCAGCGTTCCTTCCACAAGGGCGCTTAGCGACAGGATATTCTTTTTGAGGTTGTCGATTTCGCGTTGCAAATGGCTCGACATGCGTCCACTCCTGTTGGTCCCGGCTGGGCGCGCCGCGGTTTCCGTCCCATGGCGCCGCTCTCGGGCATTTTCTCCGTCAACCGAAACGGCCGGTTATATAATCCTCCGTCTGTTTTTCGGTCGGGTTTGTAAACACTTTGTCGGTGAAATCGTATTCTATCAGGTGGCCCTCATAAAAAAACGCCGTATACGTGGAAACGCGAGCGGCTTGTTGCATATTGTGCGTCACGATGACAATGGTATAGTCCTTTTTCAGTTCGCCGATAAGGTCCTCGATGCGCGTGGTCGATCGAGGGTCGAGCGCCGAGGCGGGCTCGTCCATCAGCAGAACATCCGGGTCCACAGCCAGGGCGCGCGCAATGCACAGCCGTTGCTGCTGGCCGCCGGAGAGCCCTATCGCGCTTTGGCTCAAGCGGTCCTTCACCTCTTCCCACAGTCCCGCGCGCACAAGACTGCGTTCGACGATTTCGCTCAACACGCGTCGATCTTTCGTCCCGTGTATGCGCGGGCCGTATGCGATATTATCGAAGATGGACTTGGGGAAAGGGTTCGATTTCTGAAAGACCATCCCCACGCGTTTTCGCAAGGCCACGACATCGACGCCCTCCTCGTAGATATCTCGCCCGTCAATGCGCACGAGCCCTTCCCGGCGCGTGCCGTCGATAAGGTCGTTCATGCGGTTGAGGGATCGCAAAAAGGTGGATTTGCCGCACCCCGAGGGCCCGATGAGGGCGGTCACTTCCTTGGCGGGGATCGACATGGTGATGTCGTGAAGGGCCTGCGCATCGCCGTAGAAAAAGTTGAAGGAACGGGCTTCGATTTTGGCGTTGTCGGCGGAGATGTCTACCATCTGTATTTCTTTCTGAAGTGACTTCGAAGCGCAATTGCGGCAAGATTGACGCCTAACACGAGCATCAGAAGGACCAGCGCCGTGCCGTATTGCATGGGGCGCACCTTCTGCGCATCGGGCATTTGCGTGGCGAGGATGTACAGGTGGTAAGGAAGCGCCATCACCTGGTCATACGCCGATTGGGGCAACGTCGGCAGATAAAACGCGGCGGCCGTCAACAAGATGGGCGCCGTTTCGCCCGCGGCGCGGCCAATGCTGAGAATGCTGCCCGTCATCATGCCGGGAACCGCGTACGGCAAGACGTTGCGCCAGATGGTCTGCCACTTGCCCGCGCCCAAAGCCAAGCTGCCTTCGCGAAGCGATGCGGGCACGGCGCGCAAGGCTTCTTCGCTGGCGACGATAATCGTGGGAAGCACCATGCAGGCCAGCGTCAAGCAACCTGCCAGGATAGACTGTCCCATGCCGAGGAACAGACAAAAAAGGCCCAATCCGAATAGTCCGAAGACAATGCTCGGCACGCCCGCGAGCGTGACAATGGCCAGCCTCATCGCGCGCGTGAACCGGCCTTGCACGGCGTATTCGGACAAGTAAATGGCCGCGCCCATCCCCAAGGGCAATGCCGCGACAACGGTGCCCGCGATAAGATAGAACGTGCCGATGATCGCCGGAAAAATCCCGCCTTCCGATCCGCTATTGCGCGGGACCTCTGTCAAAAAGGACCAGGTGATCGCCCCGGCGCCTTTCCATGCGACATCGATGATCAGGTAGCCGATGACCGCCACCACGGAATACGTGATGGCGCGCATGGCAATATAGGCGGGCGCTTCGATCCGTTTCGCGGCCATTAGAAGTTCCTATACCGGGCAAGAACGCGCTGCGCAATCAAGTTGAACGTGAAGGTCACCAGCAGCAAGACGATTCCGATCCAAAACAGCGACTGGTAATGCGTGCTATGAAACGTGACCTCGCCCATCTCGGCGGCAATGGTGGCGGTCATCGTGCGCACCGATCGGAATGGATCCAGCGTGACGACGGCGCTGTTTCCGGTCACCATGAGCACGGCCATCGTCTCGCCGACGACGCGCCCCATGCCCAACATGATCGCCGCGATAATCCCGGACAGCGCCGCAGGCACGGTAACCCGCCAAATCGTCTGCAGGCGGCTCGCCCCAAGCGCCATCGACGCTTCCTTATAGGACGCCGGGACGCTGCGGATGGCGTCCTCGGATATCGACACGATCGTCGGGATGGCCATCAGCGCCAGCAGCAGGGCGCCGGTCAAGGCTGTGAGTCCGGTGCTCAACTGAAACGCCTGTCGGACTGCCGGAGCCAGCACCACCAGTCCAAAGAAGCCGAGCACTACAGACGGTATCGATGCGAGCAGTTCGATGAACGGTTTCAGGAACTCGCGCTCGCGTCGGCCAGCCACTTCCGAAATGAACACCGCCCCGATCACGCCAAAGGGAATCGCGATGACCGTCGCAAGTCCGGTGACGAGCAGTGATCCCGTCAGCAATGGGACGATGCCAAAGCCCGGCGCCTTGGGCGACACCGGCGCCCACCGCGTCGAGAGCAGCGATCCAAGCCCGGGCTCCCGGGCAAATGGCCCTGCTTCCTTCAACAGGAAAAGAAAAATCAAGGCCACGATAAGGATGCTCGTCGAGGCGCAGGCCCGCAAGAGCCACTTGATTATCGCTTCTTTCCACCACGAACTCATGGCGTCATCGCACCGCCACGTAACCGGTTTCGCGAACGATCCGCTGGCCTTCCGGTCCTGTGCAAAAATCGACAAATGCTCGAATCAACGGGGAGACTGGTTCCGCGGCATACAAAAACAGCGCGCGCGAAATGCCATAGGCGCCGGACAGCACGGTTTCTTCGGAAGCGCCAACCGCCGGGGAAGCGTCACTGGTCTTGATACCGATGGCTTTGATGGAACCGCCGGCGCCGGCCACATAGCCCAGGCCGACATAGCCGATGGACCATGGCTCGGACGAGATCGCCTGCACAATCGCCGCTGTCGCGGGCAACAATTGGGCCGTGGCAACGTAATCTTCGTTTTGGAGAACGTGCTCCTGAAAAAAGGCGTACGTGCCCGAGCTTGATTCGCGCGACACCGCCTGGATCGGCTGATCCGGGCCGCCTACTTGAGTCCAGTTCGTGACAGCGCCCGTATAAATGGCTTTCAACTGTTCGAGCGTGAGTTCGCTGATGGGATTGTTCTTGTTCACGATCACGGCGATGGCGTCGCGGGCGACTGTAAATTCGACCGGCGGACGTCTTTTTTTCTCGGCCATTTCCTTT
>JAKJDA010000277.1:4175-4426 GCA_022706165.1 Candidatus Hydrogenedentota bacterium
TCCTTTGACGGTCACGATATTTCCCGACGATGGAGATGTTGCAGACTGGCCGGCGCGATCCGCGGGGCGGCCGCATCCGATCGCCATCACGGAGATTGCCGCTCCAATTACGATCCAACTTCTCCCATGTTTTCTGAAGTGTTGCGTTTGGGTCATGGATTTCCCCTTTTTCGGTTATGTCAGACCGCCTGCCGACTGTAGTCGCTTTGCGTTAGGATTTCGTTAGGAGGCTGTTGGAAGCTCACGCCTGG
>JAKJDA010000278.1 GCA_022706165.1 Candidatus Hydrogenedentota bacterium
CAGCATAGCGTGCCTTCCAATGGTCGATAATCCACCGAAACGCCTCGGGATGCAGCAACAACGTCGTGATGTCCTTGAACTGAATCCCCGGCTTCGGGAAATCCGGCACATTGCGGATCAGTCCGGCAAGGTCCATGATCGTATCTCCTTCTCTCAATAGGCACGCAAAGGCCCGGATTATAGCTGATCGACTGCGGACAAAGGAAATGCGGGAAACGTCTTTGGGAAAATGCGCGAAGCGCCAACAAAAGTCTTGGGGAGGGGTTCCGGGAACTTTTTTTCAAAAAGGGTTCCCTGGTTTTTCCCTTACGGCCTGAAGTCTTCGGTATGTTCGGTCACATACCCGCGCAGGCGGCGCATGACGTCGTTTTCGATTTGGCGGATGCGTTCGCGGGTGAGGTTGAACTTGCGCCCAGTCTCTTCGAGGGTGTGCGCCTTTCCGTCCATAAGCCCGTAGCGGTATCGCAGGATGTTTTCCTCGCGCGCGTTGAGTTGTTTCATCAACTCTTCCAGTTGCTGATCCAGTTCGAGTTGCAGGATAGCCGGATCTAGGGTGCGCGGTTCGGCGCTCTCCGGGATTCCCCTGTCGTTGTCTTCACTCGTGGATTCGAGATTGTCGAGCGGGGAAATGTCCTGAAGATAATCTTGAAGTTTCAGAACTTCCGATAGCTTGACGCCCATCGCGTCGGCCACGTCTTCGGGTTCGGGACGACGTCCTGTCTTGATGTAGAGTTCGTCGGCGATCTTTTTGTATTTTGCGACATTGTCCGTGACGTAGACAGGGATGCGGACGGTGCGCCCAAAGTTCGAGAGCGCCCGCGTGATGGCCTGTCGAATCCACCACGTGGCGTAGGTGGAAAATTTGCAGCCGCGGTCGGGATCGTAGCGGGAGACGGCCTTCATCAGTCCCAGATTGCCTTCCTCGATGAGGTCCTGCAGCGGCAGTCCGTAGTAGAGGTATTTTTTGGCAATGCTTACGACGAGACGGAGGTTCGACACGATGAGTTTTCGGCGGGCATCGCCATCGCCTTCTTGGGCGCGCTTGGAAAGACGTATTTCTTCCGCGGTGCTCAACAACGCCACCTTGGATATTTCCGCCAGGTAGGTGCTCAGTCCGCTTTCCCGCACATCCATCATGATGGTTACCTCATCAAAAACTTAGGGACCGTCGCTCGCTGCATAGCCCGGGCCGAAGCTTCGCCGCTCCATCGGCTCAATTCCGCGAGCCATGAAACGCTGCGCGGCCTCACTCGAATGATTCGGGGATCGGACTCCAATCCCGCCAACGCCGCCGCATGATTCACGGCATCGTTCAGCGTTCCGATTTCATCGATCAACCCTTCGGCAAGGGCCTGACGGCCCGTGAACAAACGTCCGTCCGCAAGCGCACGAAGTTTTTCGGGATCCACTTTCCGATTTTTGCACAAAATCTCGACGAATTGCTCGTGGTAGTCCTGCACCACTTCCTGTAGCTGGGCGCGCTGTCGATCTGTAAGCGGAGAGGCGATGCCGCCTTCGCCTTTGAACTCGCCGCTGGCAATCGTGTCGAACCGGATGCCTATCTTATCAAACATTTCCTTGGCGGACGAATATTCGAGAAGCACGCCTACGCTGCCGGTGAGCGATCCCTGGTTCGCGAATATTTTGTCGGAAGGCAGGCACAGCAAGTATCCGCCCGAAGCCGCCGTGGGCCCCATCGAGGCGACCACCGGAAGGCCCGTTTCGCGCGTGCGGTTGATGGCCTCGTAGATTTCCTCCACCGCCGCGATGGCCCCGCCGGGACTGTCCACCCGAACGACAAGCGCTCGCGTGTTGTCGTTGTCCAGCAGTTCGGTTAGATCATCCAGAACCGGCTGCTCATCGAACACTTCGCCTTGGATGTCCAGCACGGCAACGCCGGGGGCGTATACTAAGTTTTGCCATTCCTTGGGTGGATAAACGCCGAGCGCGATTGCCGTGATAAGGAGCGCACCAAGCGACGCCATGCAAAAGACGGCGATCGCCGCCCCCATGCAGGAAGTGCAACCGCGCCGTCGGCGAGGTGGAGAAGGTGGAGTCTCGTAGGTCATTGTCGCCCTCGATTTCCGGTAACCTTGGGGTGATTCTAAGAAAGAACCCCCATGGGATCAATTTGTGGATGGCTGAGATAGGGCGCACTGGCGCAACGCCGCGCGCCTTAGCGCATCGCCCCCAGCAGACGTTCTATATGGGGCTTGAGGTCGGGGCGGTATTGGATCGCCTTCTGAAACAATGGCGTCGCCATATCCGGCTTTCCCGCCGCCCAATAACACTGCCCCAATCCCAAGGCCGCCTTTCCCAACAACCCTTTTTGCTTTTCCGTTGGCTGTATGCGCAGAACGGTCTCGAAATGCGGAACGGCTTTTTCGATTTGCCGCATCTCGAGGTAGATGTTGCCCAGCGACAGATGCGCGTCCAGCTCATCATCCCAAAACATTTCGTTTTTCGAACCGGAAAGCGGCCCTTTTTTCGCGGCATAGCGCCGGATCACTTCTTCATATTGCCTGCGTGCGGCCGGCATGTTGTCGAGGAGCGAATCATACGTGACGGCCAGATTGTAGCGCACCCGAATCGAATCTGGGTTTTCTCGGAGGGTGGCCAGATAAAGCGTCTCGTTGTCACGCCACTCGCGATTGCGATCGACGGTTAGGCCCAACAAGAGCAAGGCATAGACGTACGTCACGGTCCAAGCCGCAACGCGCGCCCTGGGGGTCTGGAGCAAAGGGGACACATACTCCAGGATCGCCCATAGCAACCCCGCAATCGGAACATACATCCAGTGCTCGGCCATGGGCGCGTTCAGCGGGAAAAGGCCCGATACGGGCAGCCAACCGGCCAAAAACCAAAGCAGCCCCAGCGCGGCTCGCGTGCGCCGCGTGCGCCAGGCATGTATTGTCCAAAGCGCCAAAGCGGCGAGAAGGGCTCCTCCTACAATGGCGAGCCAGCCCGGCGCATTGTCCAAGGACCGCTCCATGTGGAGTCCCGTGGGCAAAATCGCCAATTTTACGTACAACGCCAGCGCCTGAAGCGTTTGCGTCAAGCGCGTTCCCAGCGGAGCGGCTTCGCCGGAGGCATCGGCGAAATGCAAAAGCGTCATGCGCAAGAGAACGTAGACGAGAAGAATCGGAATCGCCAGGGCGATCGGGCGGAGCTTTCGTAACATGGGGATTGGCTGCGCATCTGCCTCGTGGGGGCGCAGTCCAATGACCAAAGCCAAGAGCGCCGGAAAAATCGTGGCCGACTCCTTGGTCAACAGGGCGAATACGAAGAATGTGCAGACGCCGCCAAGAGCCAGCGCGCCCCGGCGTCCTGTTTTCTCGACGGCGGCGACGCCGCACCACAACCCTGCGAACATCCACGCCGCAGCCATGGGATCGGCGCGTCCGCTGATGTACGCAACGGCTTCGGTGTGAAGCGGATGAAGCGCATACAACGTTGGCAACGCCGCCTGCACATAGCGAGGAGCGCGCAAGCGACTTGCCAGCGCAAACAGACACAACGCGGCGGCTAGATGCCAGAACAGATTCGATAGATGAAACAGGAACGGACTCAGCAGGTTCATAAGCGTTTGTGCATCGCCGCGTTCGCCCGGATTGGAAAGGGCGAAATCCAGCAGGAACGTGACGGCCAGCAGGGGACGATAGAAATTGCCTTGTCCCCGTCCGAATGCATGGAAATCTTCCCGGAAAAGCTGTCCGATTTGGGATGGGTCCT
The DNA here is from genome assembly GCA_022706165.1 of Candidatus Hydrogenedentota bacterium. Taxonomy (GTDB): domain Bacteria; phylum Hydrogenedentota; class Hydrogenedentia; order Hydrogenedentales; family SLHB01; genus JAKJDA01. Next base: position 3,733 of record JAKJDA010000278.1, read on the forward strand.
GAATGTGCTGGTTCACGAGAATGGAGGAGACATCATCCCAAACAAACCCGTTCTGAAACGTATTGGCATACGCCAACAATCCCGCCGCAACCACCGCGGCGCTCACGACTCCCCGGAATTGTCCGTCCGAAAATCTCATGCTTACTTCATGACGTCGAAGATTTCGCCGGTTTTCTTGTACTCCAGCTTGATGCCTCTGAGATCGCCGATGATCTCGACAAAACGCAAGCCCAGAAATTCCTCGTTTTCTTGAACCTGTTTGCGTTCCGTCTTGTTTGTCTCCGGAAGGAATATCTCCAAGTACGCATAGACCGCCTTGGTTTCCTCGTCGGTGACGAAGCCCTGAAGCTTTACCTGCGGCTTATTGAACTCAATGGTGGCGCGCTCTTTGTAGCGTGCGACCCGCTGGTTGCCGGGATCCATGACATCGACTGCGTCGCACAGCACCATGCACACGGCCCATCGCTTGTCCTCGAACGACTGCTTGACTCTGTCCTCAAGCTCTGACTTGATGGTCGAGAGAGCTTGCTTGCCGTTGTCGGTGACGGAATGGGTGGCTTTGGCCGCCTGCAGGACGTTGAGCAACTGAGTGCGCGCGGCCGGACTTGGGGCCTGCGCGACCAAGGGATCCACTTGAGAGCGAATCTGCTGGGCGATTTCCGGA
>JAKJDA010000279.1 GCA_022706165.1 Candidatus Hydrogenedentota bacterium
GCGGGCTTTGAAGGCGGCGGGGAGCACCGGCGAGAAGCTGACGAAGCCTTCGTTCGCGATGCTGACGCGCGGACTGACTTGCGGCTCGTCCGTGAAGATGCCGCGCACGCAGGGCTGGCCGCCAAATTTTTGGATGTAAGGCGCGTAGCTGCAGTCGATGAAGGCCTTGACCGTCTCAGGGTTCATGAGATCCACCCAGGCGGTGCCGTTGAACCACGGGTCGCCCATCCGCGAGACGTGGCAGACGTACTTGTAACCGGCGTCCTCGAAGAGCACGGTGTCGGGCGCGGCGACAGCCTGGTTCTTTTTCACTCGGACGAGTGCGCGCGCCACAAAATCAGAGCTTTTGAGCGGCACGCGGCCGCCGGCGAACCCGCTGGGCCATTTGTCCTCGTCGTAGAACCACGCGTCGAGGCCTAAAGCTTGTGAGCTTTTCACGCCGGCGGCCATGATCTCGAACCAGCGGTCGCTCAGGTAGTCGGTCAGGAGTCCGATGCGGCTGTGGAGGAACGAGCCTCCGAACCCGCCTTCTTTGAAGGCGCGGAGCTGCCGGTCGAGTTCGGCCGGATCCAGCTCGTCATTGAGGGAGTAGAAGGGCGCCGAGCGGTAGGTGGCGGGGGGCTCTCGGAACGCGGCCTGAGTGAAGCGGTTCGGATCCTCCGGGACCGGCGCCGGGGCCGGTGCCGGCGGGGGTGCGGGTGCGGGTGCGGGCGCGGGCTCTTTCGGAGATGGCGATTGCACCGGAACTGGCTCAGGCACGATCGCAACGGGCGACTCCACGTTCGGCGCCTCCCTCAACGGTTTGGGCTGTGGGGGGGCAGGCGGCATGGCCTCTTCAACGATCTCGTGCGCCGGCATAGGAACCTCTTCCTGCCTTGATTCCGTCGTTTGCGGAACGGAGGGCGCCGCCGGAACGGGAAGAGGCGGAGGCTCCGGTTGAACGACGGCGCGGGACGGAACGGAAACGCTTTGAACCGGCGAAGCTGCGACAGGAGCCATCGGATCCGACTCCACGACCGGCACAGGGACGGGCGCGGAAAATTGTGGAGGAACGGCGGGTTGCATTTGTTGGGCTACCGACTCGGCCGGCAAATTTCTGACCGCGTACAGCGCGACAAACAAGGCGAGTCCGAACACGGCAAGCGCCAAGATCACCCCGCCGCCTATAAGCATCGCTGGCGAGAGACGTAGCGGATCGCTGCTTCGAGTCCGGCGTCCAATCAATTCGTCCTCCGCGGACTCTTGGCTTTCTTGCAAGGCAGACGCTCTCGACTCGGTGGCTTTTTCCTCTTCCAACTTCCGCAACGCATCCAGTATCGAACTCATCCCGTCGTTTCCTCCGATTGCGTTGACGCCGCAGGAACGCTTGGCGCCTCGACAAAAGACCCGGAGTCAGAAGAAGAGAGCGCATCGGGAGCCCCCTCTTCCGAAGTCAACGGGGAGGGCGATACGGCAACCGAAGTTGCAGAAGGATCCGTTTCAATTGGCGCTGTAGACGCGGCGGAAACTTCACCTTTGGACGAAGCGGCTCTCGCTGCAAGCATGCGCGCCTTGCCGCCCGCAAAAGCCTCTCGCACGGCGCCGCCGCCCCAGCTCTCAAGAACCATCCGTGTGTTGGAACCGACAACGCCATCGACGTTCAGACCGGTCAGCCGCTGCAATTCCTGCACGGCAACGTTTGTCGCGTCGTCAAACACGCCCGGAGCGCCGTTTTGGAGCAGTCCGGCTGCCTTGAGTCGCCGCTGCAGTTCCTGCACCGCGTCGCCGGTCATTCCTTTTCGCAACGCCGCCCCTCCGGCATCACGCCACAGTATGGCTGCCTGCCTCTGATAACGGGCGGCGAAGGCATTCCAAGACGCTGGCACGATTTCGCCGACGCGCGCCGTCAACCGGATTTGATCGTTATCAATCCCGACGACTCCGAGCCAGAGTACCTCCCGGTCGCCGGCAATCCGCACAAACGCGGGAAGCCCTATCGCCGCAAGCTGCTCGACGGAAACCTGCACAGGCGTCAACGTCAAACCGTTCACCGCAGCGAACTTGGCTAACTGGCTCACATCATCCCCCTCGGGATACCCGCCCAATAACGCCATGTTCCACGCATGCAGCAATCCTGCCGCGGCAGCGTTGCGGGCCGTCACGCTGTCCAACGACAGCAACGCCTCATCCAAGGAACGCTGAGCCCTGACAAGAGCAGGAGATGATTCCGACCCCTGTGCCGCTTCGCGCGCCAACACTTCACCCGCCGCCACGGCGCGAGCCGCCAACGGATCTCGATCCATCAGGTCCGATCGCTCCGTCGTGGAAGGAGCCATCGCCTTGCGATCGGCCGCCCATTCGTACGCGACATTTGCCGCCATCGCCAAAACAAGCGCCAGAAGAACAAACACCGGCGCCGGAGCCCATGCCCGCCAGCGTCGCGGCTGCCGTTTTTGGGGCGCGACAACGCGTTGTCCACGAACCTCCTGCGCCGCTTTTCGGACGGTTGCAACGGTGATATCGCGGGCTTCCTGCGTGTATGCGACCAGAAGCGCACGATCGCAGATCGAATTGATGACGCGCGGCACGCCGCCGGAATAGCGGTACACCGCCCGCAATGCGCCCCGGGTGAAACGAACCCTGCGCAACCCGCCCGCTGCCCGCAGACGAAATGCAATGTACTGCACCGTCTCGGAACGGTCCAGGGGGAAAAGGTGGTAACGCGCCGTAATGCGTTGATTCAGTTGGCGCAATTCCGGCAATTCAAGGTGCTGGGCAAGCTCGGGCTGCCCAATCAGAATGATCTGCAATAGCTTCTGGGTCTCGGTTTCGAGATTCGAAAGCAGCCTCACGTGTTCCAACACGTTCGGGGCAAGGTCTTGCGCCTCGTCGATCACCAAAATACAGTTCTTGCCGCACGCGCCGCGATCGAGCAAATATGCGTTTAGCTCGTCAACCAGGTCCTTGATCGTTTCGCCCTTCGACTCGATGCCGAAGTCCTCGTTGATTTTTCGCAGCAGCTCTTCAGGCGATAGGAACGGGTTGAAAATGAATGCAATCTCGGTGTCATCGTGGAGCTGCTGCAGCAGGGTGCGGGAGATCGTTGTCTTCCCGGTGCCGATTTCGCCGGTCACCATCACGAATCCGCTGCGATTTTTTATGCCATACAGCAGATGCGCAAAGGCTTCCTTGTGCTTTTCGCTCAGGAAAAGAAAACGCGGGTCCGGCGTCAGATTAAAGGGCCTCTCGCGTAACCCAAAAAATGCTTCGTACATGCTGGTCTTGCTTCGGTTGCGCCGCATTTACGGCGGATTGGCCACCGACGCGACAATCTCCCAAGACGCTCGAACTATCCGGGGCAGAATAGCACGCCCCCCCAAGCCAGTCAATCGAACGTGCCAACCCAAAAACAAAAACGCGGGCAGACATGGCGGAAAAAACGATCGTCGCCATGCCCCTTACCGCTTGCCCGGAAACGTGATCCAAAGTTCAGGGAGGCCCATAGGATCATCTCCAGGCCCGCGCAGCCGGGTTTGACGCAGATCGTAGACAAGCAGCTTGCGGGCGCGCCCCAAGTCGAGCCCGCGCACCCACCGAATGCTATGCCACGTCCGCCCGTAGGAAGGAAACGCCTCCGTTTCCAAAAAAATACGCCCAAAATCATGCTCGAACTCGGCTACAGGCTTGACTTCTTTCCCGAACGGATTGGGCTGATCTGGATAATTGCCGTAATAAAGCTCCTGCCAATCGCTCACATACAACTGCGGCGTGCTTACATCGTTTGCGGCGCCGACCTCAAGCGCGCCGCCGTTGAGTCCGGAATCGTGCAGATAGCTCTCGAGCACGGCGGACCACGCCGCGTACACAGGCGCGTGTTGATGCTCCCGCGCATAGCGGATCACTTCCGGATATGCCGATCGCATGGCAAGGATTTCCCGCACATGATACAGGCTCGAACACGCCCCCAATGCAAGCAACGCCGCCGTCGCCGCCCGGCGCGCCCGGCGCCGCGGACTGCGCACAGTCCAAATCGTCGAAACGGCCACGCCTATCCACGCCGCCACAAACGGCAAGAGGTATAGAAACATGCGCGCGCCCTGCATGGTCTTGACGGAAAAGATGATCCACGGAACGAATGCCGCCATTCCGAGAAATAACGCAATGCCGCACCAAATGACTCCTTCAAACAGACACAAAAAATACGGGAACAACAACAGGCCTGATGCGTTATAGCCCACATGCGTCTGCGCCGTGAAACGCGGCGCCAAAAGTTCCAGAAACGTGCCGTGTGGATATTGCAACCCCTGGCTGCGGAAGAGCAAAATCGCCGGATAGGAGACGATTTCGGCAACGACGATGACCGTCGCGAATCCAAGGGCCATCGCGACGCCCCCGCGCACGAAACGACCGAGTTTT
>JAKJDA010000027.1 GCA_022706165.1 Candidatus Hydrogenedentota bacterium
CGTTCAAAAACCTCGTTGCTGATGTCTTCGGCGTCCGTTTCGAGGAGCGGTCCTTCCTGTGCCGTGGCGAGTTTTCGGCGGACGGCCCATCGCACGAGTTCCATGTACGCGGCGCAGAACTGCGCGCGCGCCATGTCGTCGCCTTCTTGGCAACGGCGAATCAATTCGGCGATGTTGTGCGGTTCCAGCTCTCGTTCTCCCGGATCTTCCGACCGGCATGCCGCCGATCGCGGCCCCTGCGGCCTACGGTTGGAGTTTGCTCAAGGCGTCGCCGACGGCTTTCATTTCCTCTGCGGCAAAGCCAGACGTGAGCAGCTTGAATTGCCAAGGATACAGCGACGTCTCGATGCGGTAGACGACCACCCATACGCTGGCGACGGTCAGCAACAGGCCGCAGAGTATCCCATAGTAGCGTCGGACAAGCGCGGCGTACAGAATGCCCTGGAGTCGACGGCGGCCAGGCTCCTTCGGGGGCTCTCCAGTCTCCTCGGGCGAGGCGGCGAGAGCCGGCGCCAGCGTGCGCAAAATCAACAACGGATACACGGGACCGAAAAGGACCGCCAAGACGATGATGCCGGTCCAGGTCCACGTCGCTCCTTGGGCGATCCAGGCCCCTTGAGAACCGGGCAGCATGTGTCCAGCAGTGACAGAGCCGAGCAGGAGAAGCATGAGCGCAGGAAATGCGGCAAATCCTGCTCGCGCCGGAGACGGATGACGCAACGCCCAGGATTCGCGGGTGACGCGGAATGCCTTGGCCAACGCGTATGCCAAGAGATAGCATAGCGCGAGCAAGGCAAATGTCTTCACCCACAGCGTCAACGGCGCCTGACGGCGGACTTTTTCTGTCTGAACGAGGGCGTCGCGTTGCGATTCAAATGCCAGGAGTTCATTCAAGACGTCCGTGATGGCGGCGCGCTCTTGCTGTTTGCCGGAAGAGGCGGAGGCAGTTTCCTCGGTCGCTAGCTTGCGGGAGGCGTCCAGGGCCGCTCGCTGGATGGTGAGTCCTGCGATTGCCTGCGGCGCGACGCCGGGCATGGGATTCTTCGCCGACGCGCCGGAGGCGAGTCGCGCCGTTTCGACGAGGCGGCCTCCCATGCTGAAAAGAGTTTCGAAGGCTTCTTTCCAGAAGTAATGCCGCTTGCGCTGCGCGTCATCAGCGGCCTTTGCCGTGAGAAAATTCGCGTATCCGTAGAGAGGCGCCAACGCCTCGTCCACCGCCTCGCGCGTCAGGCGCGCATACCACATGCCGTCCGTAGGCAATGCCGAAAACCACTGCGGCTTCGGAAATTGCATCTGGCGATTGGTTCCGTTCGTGCGGGCGATGCGATCGAGCGAGGTTTTGAAGGCCTCTTGCGTCGGCTCTACAAACGGCAGCGTGCTGGCCTCCAGGTAAGCCGGCAATGCGTTTTGCGGATCGAGTTCAGCCGCTTTCGCGAAGGCGGCCTGGGCCTCGGCCCAACGCTCCGCAAGCGCCAATTGACAGCCGTATCGTATCCGGACCGATGGATTTTGCGGATCGAGTCTGCACGCCGCGGCGTAGGTGTCGATCACCTTTTCCCGCTCTTCGCGCTCGGCGAGAGCCTCGAGGTATTTTGGCGTTTGCGTCGTGCGCGTCTGCTTGTCGATTTTCACCGCTTGCATGAGAAAAGGACGGGCAGATTCCGGCTCGTGCGTGAGCGCGGCCAGATAGAGCCGTTCCGAAGGCTCATAACGAAGAAAATTTTCCGTAAACCACATCATGGCCGCGAAAAACGCCGAAAACGCCACGCATAGCCGGAACGAGCGGCGCAAGCGACGCGCCCCAATGGGATCGCCGATGCGTCCGGCCAACAACGCCGCAAGCGCATCGTTCTTCACCCGTTTCCTCCCATCAACGTGCGGGCGATCTGCTTGCCCTCTTCAACGCCGGGCTGATCGAAGGCGTTCACGTTGTACAAGCGGCCCGCCATCGCCGTTTGCGCCTCGAAGAGGTAGAGCGTCTGGGCGATGGTGTTCTCGTTGATGACGGGGAGGATGATCCGCATGACGGGGCGCTGGCTGATCTTCAGGGCGTCGATGGAGCCGCGCAGTTCGGCGGCCATGAGCCTGTTCATCGACGCTCCGCGCAAGTAACCGAGCTCGCTGACGAATTTCAGGGATTCCGGAATGCGCAGCGTCTTGGAAAAGCGCGCCACCTCGAGCGTCGTGATGGTTTTGTTGTTCGGGCCTTCCCGGTAAAGCTGCATCTGGCTATGCTGGTCCGTTGCGCCCAGCGCCTTGATGGGGGTCTGCCCCGCGTACACTTCCTCGCCATCGAGCGTGTAACGCTTGCCCAAGCTTTCCGCCCAGAGTTGCCGGTACCAGTCCGCAATGTCGCGCAAGGCGTCGGCGTACGGCATCATCACCGACATCGTCTTGCCTTTGTGCGTGTCTGCGAGATACTCGATGGCCGCGCGCAAATACGCCGGATTTTCATCCAGCGAGGCCGCAGCGCAGCGTTTGTCCATCGCGGCGCAACCCTCACGGAAGCCGTCGAGATTCATGCCCAGCATGGCCGCCGGAAACATGCCCACGGGCGAAAAGACGGAAAAACGGCCCCCTACGTTGAGGGGCACCTCAAAACTCTTCAGACCATAGTGGTCCGCCACAGGATGCAGCAGGCTCGGCTTGGCGCCCTTGCCTCGCGGATTCGTCGTGACCACCAAGTGATCTTTCACGGCGGCTTTGCCGAGTTTCTTCTCAAGGAGATCGATGACTATCATCAACTGAGACATCGTTTCCGCGGTCTCGCCGGACTTCGAAATGGCGTTGTAGAGCGTTTTGCCCGGCGGGCACAGGCGCATCATGTCGCGAAAGGTGACCGGGTCGATGTTGTCCATGACAAACACGCGCGGGAATCCCTTGCGCGCGCGCTTGGATTGGATGTTATAGTGCTGCGAACGCAATGCCGTGATCAGGGCGCGCAGACCCAACGCCGATCCGCCGATGCCCAAAACGACGAGGTTTTCGCAGCCCTTCCTAAGGAAAGCCTCTGCCGTGGTCTTGACGTCCCCCCAAACGCCTCGGTCTTTGTACAGATCCCAAAAACCATAGACGCCGTCCTTGCGTTCCTTGCGCAAAACCTTGTGGGCCGCAGCTATCTGGGGCTCGACGCTCTTTAACTCGACCGGCATGACGCCGTTTTCCTTGCCGACGGCAGACGACTTCGCGCGCGTCACGTCAATGCGGATATCAAAAGCCATATTAGCCTCCATGTTGGTGGTTCCGGGTTGCATCGCGCGGATATTGTACAGGAAATGCCGCGCCCGTTTCTTATCGCGCGTGCAGCCGCTCACCCTTCCCTCGGAGCCCGGACTGCCCGCGCGGGAACCGGGCGCTGCAAAAGCCGACGCGCTGCGCCAAACAACAAGACCTGGAGCGTGTGGAGCCGGGAAAACATTACGGCCAGGAGGATAATTGACGTCGCCGCATGAGGGTGATAGCATAGGAAAATCGGGATAGTTTTCTTATTTATAGGAACCGTCGGCTCGGCGCATATAGCCGCTCCTACGGGGCGGAGATGTTTTTCGTGAAAGTTCTGTTCGTAATCCCAACCGCGTTCGCGCTCGAACCGTTGGGCGTCATGTTGCTCACGGCAATCTGCAAACGCCACGGGCATACGACCAGCCTCGCCATTTTGAGCAAGTCCGACCTCGTCCGTCGAGTTGCCGAATTCGAGCCCGACGTCGTTGCCTACAGCGCCACGAGCGCCGACGCGCCTGTCTTCAAAACCGCCGATGAACGGCTCCGAACGGCGATGCGCCAGAGCGGACGCCGCGTCTTCCGGATTATGGGCGGTCCCTATCCTACCTTCACGCCATCGGTCATCGATGAACTCGAACTCGATGCCATCTGCCAGGGCGAAGGCGATCACGCAATGCCGGAACTCCTGCGAAGGCTGGAGGCCGGCGAGAGCATCGAGGGCATTCCCAACATTGCCCTGACGAGTGCAGGCGCGCCCCTCAAAGAATTGGTGCAGGACCTCGACGCGCAGCCTATCCCCGATCGCGACGAGTACTACCGCGTCGTGCCGTATTACCGGATTTCCGGCATGCGATCGCTCATCACGGGGCGGGGCTGCCCCTACAACTGCACCTATTGCTTCAATCAGGCGTTCAACGACATGTTCCGCGGCTGCGGTCCCATTTTGCGGCGGCGTTCCGTCGAAAACGTTCTCGAAGAAATCGAATATATGGGCAAGCACTATCCGCCGATGCGACTCGTGCGTTTCACCGACGACACCTTCGCGCACGGCGTCGACCCGTGGCTCGAAGAGTTTTGCGAGAAATACCCCCGACGCATTGGATTGCCGTTCTACTGTCTGATGCGATCGAACACGCTGACCGAAGACACGGCGCGCTTGCTGAAACAAGCCGGCTGCCACGCGGTCAGCATGTCCATCGAGAGCGGGTCGGAGGCGATCCGAAACGGAATCCTTGGGCGTAGCCTTACCGACGAGCGGGTGCGCGAATCCTTCGCCATCGCGAAGCGATACGGTCTGCGCACGTTCGCCAGCACAATGCTCGCCATTCCCGGCACATCGCTCAAGGAGGATTTTGAGTCGCTGGAGTTTGTGCGACGCCTCAAACCCACTGCTCCTCTGTTCCCGATCTGGACGCCGTACCGAGGCACGCAAATGTGGCAGCAGGCCGTGGACGCGGGATTGCTCGACACCGGCGCCGATGTCGCGAATTGGTTCAATGGAGCGAGTGCGTTGAATTGCTATACCCCGGAAGAGAAGAACACGCAATTGCGCATCTGTTTCGTGGGGCCTTTGTACGTTAACGCGCCGCGTTTTCTGCAACCGCTGCTGCTACGTCTCATCAAGAGCAGGATTCCCATAGGCCTGATGTTGCCGCCATTGGCAATCTATGTCACATACCGCATCTCGACGCGCATTTTTCCGCAAGGCATTCCACGCAGTCCCAGCGGCTTGTTTCACATGATCGTCGAGACGGTGAAGTACATGGCTACGCGCGGCGAGGCCCAAAAACCGTAGCGCATCCGAGGAGACAGCGTGCCGCAACGCAAGCTATTGCTAACGTCCGTCGTGGGGCCCTACGGCATCGAAGATGAATATGCCGCCGGGTACGGCATGCTCATGGACGGGCTCAAGATCAACCTCTGTTACGGTCAGGGCGTGCATGCGCCGCAAGCCACGCAGAGCAGTTTCGCACTCGACCTGCTTGCCCTCAACATCTCCGTGCCGACGACCGTGCTCGATTTCCCGTCGTGGCAACGCTTCACGCGAGAACTTGAAAAGGGCTATACGGACGTCGGCATCTCGTTCGTCATGGCCAATGTGTACAAGGCCAAACGCATGGCGGAGTACATTCGCGCGCACTATCCCGACGTGAAGATCATTCTCGGCAGTTACGGAACGCTGATACCGGGCATCGAGGACATGCTGCCGTTCGACGCGATGTGCCGGGGGGAGGGCGTGCGCTGGTTGCGCGCCTATTTTGGCGACGATCCCAATGCCCCCTTGGTGCATCCGGTGATGTCGTACCTGACCAAAATGCGCGCGTACGGCGTCAACGTGAGCAAACGTCTTAAATCGGCGATCATCATTCCGGGGCTTGGCTGCGAAGGAGCCTGCGATTTCTGTTCCACGACGCGCATGTTCGACTATCACTATCTGCCCATGCTGCGCAACGGCCAGGAGTTTTTCGAACTCTGCCTTCGAGGCGACGCGCAACTGGGCATCCAGTCGTTTGCCGTGTACGACGAGAATTTTGCGAAGAACACCCAGATGGCGCGCGAGATTCTGGCGGAGATGGAGCGGCACGGCAAGCCATACAAGTTCACCATGTTCGCCTCGGCCAACGTCGTGCAGGCCATGGGCGCGGATTTTCTCGTGCGCATGGGCTTCGAACAGATTCTCATCGGCGTCGAGTCGACGCAACGGCCCTATGCAAAGACCCAGGGCGTCGACATGGCGGCGCTCGTTCGCGATCTTCAGGACAAAGGCATCACCGTCACGACGTCCATCATTCTTTTCCTCGAAGAACACAACAAACAAAATATCTGGGACGAGATCAACGCGGCCATCGCGCTCGGCAGCGAGATTCAGATATTCAACATGGTCGTGCCCATTCCCGGCACGCAGTTATATGACGAGTTCCGCAATAAGGGGTATGTCGACGAACAACCCAACTACCGCGAGATGCACGCACTCACGCTCGTTGTGCCGCGCCACCCCCACTTCACGACCGATGAGGCGCACGACATTCAAGTCAAAGCGTATCGCATGAAGTATGAGGCCAATGGCCCGGTCACCCTTGCCAAGTGCCACACGATGGTGCGCGGGTATTTGCGAGCGATGGAGGATTTCAAGACGCGCGAGCGGGAGGGCCTTGCTTGGGACGAGGAGGCGATGCGGTATGTGAAACGCGACAACCCGGCGCCCGACACGTTTATGAAGTTGCGCATCGCGGAATTGCGCGATCGCGCCCGACGCGGACGCCCCATTCTCCTGACCTGCTGGGCGTATGCGGTCAACCAAAACGCGCGCCGAAAGGCCCGGGAAACGATGCATCTTTACCGGAAGGCTTTTGGGCCCATGACGCCTATCGAGTGGATCGTGTCGCTGGGCGTGCTGTGTACGGCATCCATCGAGGCGATCCGCATCTGGATTCGCGAAAAATTGCTGGGCAAACATCCTTCAGGCTATCAGCCCCCGACGCGCTGTGTGCAGTATCCCGGCGCCGCCCTTCGACATGACGCCCAGCATGGACACTGATCCGAATCAAGGGAGCGCGATATACGCGACGGCTGCGCATCACATCCAGCAGCGCCGCGTAACGTGGCTTTTGAAGTGGGTTGCCGTTTCCATCATCGCGCCCTTGTGTTTGTTGATCGCCATGGAGCTTGCGTTGCGGGCGTTTGGCTTCTGGCATCCCAGCGCTTACCTATTGAGTCAAAAAGACGGAGCGGGCCGCGAATTCCTGAATACAAACAAAACTTTCCTTTGGAATTTCTTCCCGGGATCGCAGTCTTTTAGTCCTTCACCGGTCTATTTCATGGCTCAAAAAGAGCCGAACGTGTTCCGTATTGTCGTGCTGGGCGAATCGGCGGCGCTTGGCCTACCCATTCAAGAAGCGAGTTTTTCCCGCATTCTCGAGGAGATGTTGCAGCGCCAATTTCCTCAGTTGAATTTCGAGTTTCTCAATGCCTCCACACCCGGCATAAATTCACATGTTCTACTCGCCATGGCGCGCGAATACGTTGCATACTCGCCCGATGTATGCATCGTGTACGCCGGCAACAACGAGTTCACGGGCCCCTTTGGCGCGGCTACAAGCAAAACGGGACCGTTGCCATTGCCTGTCATTCGCGCCACGATATCGGCGCGAAAAACCGCTCTTGCATCGTGTCTGCGCGGCTTTTTCTCGGGCTTCGCGCCGCAGGCTTCTCCCATGCCGTCCGGGCTGCGCGGCGCTTCTCCCGATGGGGCATGCAGGGATCGCACGCACCGCATCTTCAGGCAAAACCTCCACGACATTTCGGCGGCGGCGCTTGGGTCTGGAGCCGCGCTTGTCTTGTGCACCGTGCCGACGAATGAACGGGACTTCCCCCCGGCCTCTTCTCGGCACAGGACAGGCCTCTCTTCTTCCTTGCAACAAGAGTGGGAGCGACACGTTCATGAGGCGCGCTCATGGGAAGCGAAAAACGAACCCGCCCAGGCCCTTTCTGCGTACGCCAAGGCCGCCGAAATCGATTCCCTTCCTGCCGAACTTCACTACCGGATGGCTTGCTGCGTCTTGGCGATGGGGGACCGGGCAAGGGCCAGCGTAGAGTTTGAGAAAGCCCGCGATCTCGACGCGTTGCCTGTTCGCGCGGACACGCACATCAATGCGGCGATCCGGGAAACAGCCGCCACGTTCACCTCGCGTGGCGCTATGCTGGCCGACTGTCTCGCAGATTTCCGGGAGCATTCTGTGGACGGAATTCCGGGAAACGCGTTTTTTTACGATCATGTGCATCTGACGTTTGGAGGAAACCACCGCATCGCTTCCACCCTGCTGCCTCTGGTTGCGCGCGTCATTCAATCGAAACGAGGATTAGGGCCTGTTGCTGCCTCTCCAATCCCCCCTGATTCGCGAGAGTGGGAAGAAATGCTGGGCTTCACGCCTTGGCATGATCGGTACGCAAAACAACTGGCCCCAGCCCTGATAAAATCCGCGTTGGCCCTCTTCGCGGCGCAAGCAAGACCGGCGACAGCCCCGCTCCCGATAACGCGAGAGGAACTGCAACGCGACATTGCGACGGCGCAACGCTATCTGCAGCGGCGTCCCTTTGACGAAGCGCAACGGGCCAAACTGGCTATCATGGATCGCGATCTAAAAATCCTGGAAGGAACCTCCATCCAGTCCCCAGTCTTGCATAGGCCGGACGTTTTTGTGTTCGATGCGGAGAAGATGCCCTGAAATGGCGTACGCATGCCCCATAATATTGGCGCCATATCTCGCGTGTAGCTGGAGGAAACTTGATGCCGTCGGAAGGCGAATCTGCGTTGACCGCTGAGGAAACGAAGGATTTTCTCGATGGCGTTGTCGAGCGCATCGTGTTCGAGAGTCCCGAGAGCGGTTTCATTGTCGGAAGGTTGCGCATGAAAAACTCGCCGGACCTCGTCACCTTTGTCGGCAACCTAATGGCCTTGTCTCCCGGCGAGACCGTGCGGTTGTGGGGACGTTGGGTGGACGACCAGCGCTTCGGGCGTCAGTGGCGCGTTGATCGGTTTCAAACCATCCTCCCGACCAGTGTCGACGGCATCAAGAAATACCTCGGCTCGGGCATGATCCCCGGCATTGGCCGCAAATACGCCGAGCGGATCATCGACATCTTTGGCGTCGAGACGCTGCGCGTGATCGATGAAGAGCCGGAACGCCTGCTCAAGGTGCCGGGGTTTGGTCGCAAACGCGCGAAACAAGTCCGCGAAGGATGGGCCGCGCAAAAGGCCGTCCAGTCGATCATGATCTTTCTGCAAGGCCACGGCATTGGACCTGCGATGGCGCAACGCATATACCGGCGCTATGGCAACGCCGCCGTCGCGATCGTGCGCGACAACCCCTACCGATTGGCGACCGAGATTCACGGCATTGGCTTTCGTTCGGCGGACGCCGTCGCAATGGAGGTCGGCATCAGCAAGGATTCCCCGCGCCGACTTGAAGCAGGCCTACTCCACACGATGCAGCAGTCTTCGCTGAAGGGCCATGTCTTCAGCGAACGTACGGAACTGTTCGAGGAAGCGTCGCGACTACTGGAGGTCGATGTCGCGCTTCTTGATGCTCCGCTAAAGACGCTATCCAACGATACGCATCTCGTGCTCGACAACGACGACCAACACGTTTATCTCAAAGCCCTGTGGGATGCCGAGACAGGCGCGGCGGAATTGCTGAGTCGTTTAATGCGTACGCGCGCGAACGACGTGCCCATCAAAACCGAGAAGGCCGTCGAATGGGTCGAGAAACACAACGGCATTGCGCTGTCCCCGGAACAACGCGACGCCATCCGCACGGCCATTCACTCGAAGGTCATGGTTATCACCGGCGGGCCGGGCACAGGCAAGACAACGGTCCTGAATAGCCTGTTGACGATCTTCGAAAAGAAGGACGTACGTATCCTCTTGGCCGCGCCGACGGGGCGCGCCGCGAAACGCATGGAATCCGCAACCGGAAAGCCCGCGCGCACGTTGCACCGGCTGCTCGAATTCAGCCCCAAACTCGGCGGTTTTTTGCGCAACGAGGACAACAAACTCAGCGCCGATCTCATCGTGCTGGATGAATGCTCGATGGTCGACATCGAGTTGCTGCACCATTTCCTGAAGGCCGTGCCCGTACGCGCGCGGGTCGTCTTTGTCGGCGACGTCGATCAGTTGCCGAGCGTCGGTCCTGGCAACGCGCTGATGGACCTCATCGCGAGCCAGGCGATTCCGACCGTGTGGTTGAAGACGGTGTTCCGTCAGGCCGAGGCGAGCGGCATCGTCGCCAATGCGCACCGCATCAACTCCGGACAGTATCCCGAGTTCAACGACAAAGACTTTTTTTTCGTCGAACGCAAGGAACCGGCGCAAGCGCTCGAAACCATCATCGAACTCGTTGCGAGCCGCATTCCCAAGAAGTGGAACCTCGACCCGCTTCGCGATATCCAGGTCCTCGCGCCCATGCATCGTGGCGACGTGGGGGTGTCGGGTTTGAACGAGGCCCTGCAGAACGCGCTCAATCCCGACGGCGCCCCCCTCCCGCGCCAGAAATTTCGCAAGGGCGACAAAGTCATGCAGATGCGCAACAACTACGATCGCGACGTGTACAACGGCGACGTCGGCGTCATCACCGTCGTCGATGAGGAAACGCGCGAAGTCGAGGTCGCGTTCGAGGACCGCGCCGCGATCTACCCCTTCGACGAACTCGACGAACTTGCGCTGGCCTACGCGAGCACCGTCCACAAAGCGCAAGGCAGCGAATATCCCGCCGTGGTCATGCCCATCGTCAGCCAACACTATGTAATGCTGCAACGCAGCGTCCTCTACACCGGCATCACCCGGGCGCGACAGCTCGTCGTCGTCGTCGGCGAACACCGCGCCCTCCGCGCCGCTATCGCCAACACCCGCGTCACCCGCCGCAACGCGCGCTTGGCGGAAAGACTCAAGGAGCGACGGATGGAATAGAAACGCGGATTCTTTCACCCGAAAAGCGTTGTTGAGAAATTTTAGCGCGGTTGCAGCCTTTTAGGAAGCGTGATGCTGCGCCCTTCCCTCCATTGCGCGAAAAGAGAACTCTGCTACAATGCCTCGCAGTTTGCGGTCCTCAACAGAACATTGCAAAAGGGCGTCTGAACCATGGCGAAACGCTTCGATCCGAAACAGGCGATGCGGCTTCTTTGCGGAGTCCTGTTTGCTGCGGGGTCAATCGCCGTATTGCTCGCGTTCGCCGAAGGCGCGTTGCGATGGGCGAAATATGGCTATCCCGCCGCATATTTCCAGGTCAACGTGTTTGAGGGGAAGCAATGGGTTAGCGTGAACGACGCCTTCCTGCTGCGCTTCTTTCCGCAGGAACGCATCTTCCCTCCGTTCCCCGTGCGTTTCACGGCCCAGAAGCCTCCAAACACATTTCGATGCTTTGTGCTGGGCGGATCATCCGCGATGGGATACCCCAGCCCGGAAGGAGGATTTTGGCGGATTCTCGAGGTCATGCTTCAAGAAAAGCATCCCGGAAAGAACATCGAAGTGATCAACTGCGCCAATCCCGGCGTGGATTCGCATATGCTGCTTCCCATCGCGCGGGAATGCCGCCGCTATGCCCCTGACCTCTTCATTGTGTACATAGGCAACAACGAATTCTTAGGCCCCTACGGTCCTTGCGGTCCGGGCGGTCGATTCCCTCCCCCGCTCCCAATCATACGCGCCCAACTCGCGATCAAAACGACGCGGATCGGGCAATTCGCCATGGGACTCGGCGCGCGTCTCGCCGCGTCAAACGCCGCTTCTCTCAACCCGCTCGCTTTTCAGGGCGCCGCGCCCGACGACCCAAGAGTGGGCGACATATACAAGAACTATGCGCGCAACCTCGACGATATCGTCCGTGCAGGAACGACCTCGGCAGCAAGCGTCGTGTTGGGAACCGCTCCCTCCATTTTCAAGGACTGGCCGCCGATGGGATCAGCGCATCGGAACGGGATGACTCTTTCGGATACGCAGAAGTGGGACGAGGCATACGCGGCCGGAGGCGCGGAAGAAGAAAAAGGTCATTTTGAGTCCGCTTTGCAAGCGTATGAAGTCGCCAGGAAAATAGACGATCGGTTTGCAGAACTGCATTTCCGGATGGGAAATTGCTTTCACGCAATCGGAGATTTCCCCCCCGCGCGCAGCAGTCTTCAACGCGCACGCGATCTCGAGTTGTTGCGTTCGAACATGGATGAACGACTCGTCGCCATCACTCGAGAGATTGCCGCGCGACATGCGCCTCGGGACGTCATGTTCGTGGACGTTCCCGCGTCCGTTGAACCACAAGGACCAAACGGATTCATCGACCATTCTCTGGCATACGACAACGCCCACTTTACCTTTGACGGCAACTACTGGATAGCAGCGGCATTCGCCCCGGCGATAGCGGATATCGCCGAGCGGCGCCTGAACGGCGCACCGGGCCGCAACCAGGCATTCCCAGGGCCAGAGGCTTGCCGAAAAGCCTTGGCGTGGACGACGTGGCATGACTGGAAGACGCGAAAATCCGTGGCGGAAAGCATCCGGAAAGCGGCGGCGGCGCTCCGCGTAGAGAGCGCCGCCCCCACGGGCCTCTCCATCCAGCCGCTGCAACGGCTTCTCCTGACCGACACCCCCCCTCTTCCCGCCGAGGAGTTGCGCCGTTGCATCGCGGAGGTGAAGGCCTACCTTGATCGTGTTCCCTCCGACGGTCTGCAGCGCAGCAATCTAGCCTTGATGGAACAAGAATTGGCGCAAGCCCCGCCGTCGAATCACGGAGAAACCCCGATCCCGCTCTCCACGCAATAGGCGCGATTTTTTCAACGTGAAAGCGACGGCGTGGCGAGTTTGACGTGTTTGCCGAGTTTCATGGACTTGGCCGAGCGAACAGACTCGAAGCCGTGGCGTTCGCGGATGCGATCGACGCTTTCGAGGGCATGTTCCCACTTCTCGGCGCTTTGGCCATCGAAGAGCAGGAGTTGGTGCTGGTCTGCGCTCAGCGAGGACAGGCTAACCCCGATGAGCCGCACGCGGGCGCGCCGTGTCCGCGCCTTGGGCAGAAGCTTGTGCAACGCGGCGGTCACTTCCGCATCCACGCAAGTGGATGAAGGCAGCATCTTCGAGAAAGTCGAGGTCTTGAAGTCGGCATAGCGAACCTTCAGCGTCACGCAACGCGTCTCCAACCCCTGTTTGCGCATCGCAAACATCGACCGCTCCATCAGGTGCATCAACACGCTCTCGACGCGGTCCCAGTCCAGCAGATCCACCTCGAACGTCGTCTCGCGGCCTATCGACTTCGGCGTGTGTTCTAGCCTCACCTCGCTGTTCGACTCGCCCCGCGCCGCACACCGCAACGCGCGCCCCAGTTGGCCGAACTTCTTCATCAACCGCTCCTCGGAAAACGCAGCCAACTGGCCGATGGTCGCAATCCCGAGCGCTTCAAGCGCCTCCCCCGTGCGCGGCCCGACCCCCAACAACCTGCGCAAGGGCAACGGCGCGAGAAACGCCTCCTCCTCGCCCGTCGCCACGCGCAGATACCCGTCAGGCTTCGCCAGTTCCGTCGCGATTTTCGCCACAAGCTTGTTGGACGCGATGGCAATCGAGCAGGGAAGCTGCGTGCGGCGGCGGACTTCCCGCTTGATGTGCGCCGCGATGCCGTCGTCGCCGCCAAACAATTTCTGCGAGCCCGACACATCGACGTACGCCTCGTCGATCGACGCCATCTCGACCAACGGCGAGACGGTCCGGAGCGCGGCCAACACCTCTTCCGACGCCGCCTGATAACGACTGAAGTCGCCGCGCATGAATATGCCGTGCGGACACAGCCGAACCGCATGCGCCAGCGGCATCGCGGAATGCACCCCAAATTTCCGCGCCTCGTACGACGCCGTCGACACCACCCCGCGCACGTCGCCCTTGCGCCCGCCAATAATCAGCGGCTTGCCCCGCAACGACGGATCGCGCACCACCTCCACCGACGCGAAAAAAGCATCCATATCGATATGTAGAATGCGGCGCTCCATGATAAAGCTGAAATCCTTTTCAGGTATAGTATGCGCCGCCATCGCGCGGCTGTCAAGCCCCGGCCCACAGCCGGAATCGCACCCAAAGCACATGAAAGCGTGTTGGAAATACCTGGCGCCAGTTTTGATAGGCGTTCCGCGGCATGGTACAATGGCTCTTTAGCGTCCCCAACGTAGTTGGACCAGGAAAAGGGCATGTCGCCCACTTCCGGCCGACACACCATAAGGACATTCGCCCCATCATGTTGAACACAGAAACGGTTCAGTCGGCCCCCACGCTTGCAGCCACCCGTCAGCGCATGCACGAGCGACTCAAAGGCATTGTTCCGCCCTTCGAGATCGACTTGAAAGCCGAAATCGCCTTCCAGATCAATCGGTTGAAGCGCGAGAAAAACGCGGTCATCCTGGGCCACAACTACATGGAACCCGCCTTGTTTCATTCCGTGCCGGATTACGTCGGCGATTCGCTCGAATTGTCCCGTATCTCCGCGCAGACCGAAGCGGATATCATTGTCTTCTGCGGCGTGCAATTCATGGCGGAGACCGCCAAGATTCTCAATCCGGACAAAACCGTGCTCATCCCCGCGCTTGAAGCAGGCTGCTCGCTTGCCGCGGGCATTAGCGTCGAGGACGTGTTGCGCCTCAAACGGCGCTATCCTGGCGTCCCCGTAGTCAGCTACGTCAATACCTACGCCGACGTGAAGGCTGTTTCCGATTACTGCTGCACAAGCGGCAACGCGGACAAGGTGGTTCGGCATATCTTGGACCAAGGCCACAAGACGGTCATTTTTCTGCCGGACGAATACCTCGCGCGGAACACCGCGCTGGAAATAGGGGCGCCTATCACGACGCCAGAGCGTGACGCGGACGGCAAGCCGGTGATTCCCGAAGGCGTAGAGATTCCCGAAGGCATCATCGGCTGGACATCGCGTTGCGAAGTGCATGAACAATTCACCGTGCAAGACGTCCAGAACGTGCGCAAGCAATTTCCGGACGTCGTCATCATCGCGCACCCGGAATGCAGCCCGGAGGTGGTGGAGCAGTGCGACTTTGCCGGCAGCACCAAGCAAATGGTCGAGTATGTGCGGCGGCTGGACGCCCAGCGCTATCTGTTGCTGACCGAATGCAGCATGGCCGATAACATCGCCGCGGAAAATCCCGACAAGGAAATGATCCGCATGTGCAGCCACCAGTGCCCCCACATGGCCCTGATCACCCTGGAAGATACGCTCG
>JAKJDA010000280.1:0-4076 GCA_022706165.1 Candidatus Hydrogenedentota bacterium
CCCTGGATCAGCACGCGGATGTTAGGCCGCTGGGCCAAGCAGAAATTGATCACGGTCAGCATGTTCGCCTTGATAACGGCCTTGTGCTGGGCCCATACGGCAGGATCCATGCCGTTGGTCCAGCCTCCGTTGTCGGTGCCCCACATATCGTTGCCACTCAAGCTAATATAAACGATATCCACCGTGGGCACCCCTTGCAGGATGAGCGCCACCTTGTCCAACTGGCCAAAATTGCCCATAGGGGTGCTCCATGCGCCAGTAACGTTCTGCATGATCTTGTTGTCCCAAATCGCCTGCGCCCAGCTATCGCCGATGATCAAGATGCGATTCACCGCGGCGAAGGCGTTGGTGGCCAACGTCAGTCCCAGTGTCAACACCAGAACGACGCAGGCCATTCGGATAAAATGATTGGCTCGCATGACATCTCCCTTTCTCAGTTCTTTGTTCACCACTCTACCTGCACCATGGTCTAGTCGAAAGACTAGCTGAGTGTCCCATCCGCAACACCATTCCTTTCCCCTGTTCCGGCACGAACACGGGGACGGGAACAAAGCGCCACGCCTCGGAAATGTCACATCGCGCCGCAGGAGCATAGCCTCTAGACTTGGGATCACCCGTTCCTCATCCGTCGACATGCACTCACGAGTCCCTGCGTTCTGTATCCCAAGACGCACTCACGCGGCATTTTAGTCTTGCTACGTTTTCATCCCGCGCTTACGGGGTGGCGCCAGCACGCCCGCACCGTTTTGGAAAACAACTTGCGCTCTTTTGTGTAAAGGAATCCCTTACCAGAATTGTAAACCATGTCCTTTCCCTTGTCAAGGAAAAATTATCATCCATCACACAGAGCGCACTTGGCCGCGAGATACTTCCAAAGCGGTTTGGGGAGATCAAGACCACCTGCGTGAGCCAATGGATCCCTTCCGGCCTGGCGATTCTGCGAAACCGGCTTCCCGTTGCGCCACGCGTGGCTCAGCGCTTGTTCAGGGGGATGATGACGGCGGCGCGGCGGTCGCCTCGTCGATGCTGCCTACGCGGATATCGAGTTCTTCGCGTTTTTGGATGCGGGTGATGCGTCCGTCCGAAATCCAGATGACGCGATCGCTGGCCGCAAGCATCTTATGGTCGTGCGTGGCGGTGATGATCGTGACGCCTCGCTCTTCCTTGAGCGAGAGAAGCAATTCGATGATGAGCTGCCCCGTCTTGAGATCGAGATTTCCGGTGGGTTCGTCGGCCAGGATGATGGCGGGATCGTTGGCCAAGGCGCGAGCGATGGCGATTCGCTGTTGCTGTCCGCCTGAGAGTTCCACGGGACGGTGCGTCAAACGATCGCCAAGGCCTACCTTGTGGAGCAGTCCCGCCGCTTTCTCCCGAGCCTGATCGCTGTCAAGTCCCGCGAAAACCATCGGCAAGGAAACATTCTCCAGGGCGTTCATGACCGGAATCAGGTTGAAGGTCTGGAAGATATAGCCGATTTTTCGGCATCGCAGCCACGCCAACTCATAGATGCCCAGTTGGGAAATGTCCACCTCGTCGATGTACACCTCGCCCGAAGTGGGTTTGTCGAGACCTCCGATCATGTTAAAGAACGTGCTTTTGCCCGACCCAGAGGGCCCCATGATGCTGACGTATTCGCCCTTGTGAATGGTCGCGGAAATGCCGCAAAGGGCATGGACCTCCTCGTTGCCCATGAGATACGTCTTGCGCACGTCCTGCGTGTGAACAATAGCCTGTTCCGGCATGATTACGCCTCCACGCGCATGGCATCCACCGGCTTCATTCGCGCGGCGGCCATCGCTGGGTAAACGGCCGCTGCGAGGGCAAGACACGTGCCGCCCGCAACGGCCAACGGAGCGGCCAAGCAAAAAACCTTCACAACCGTTCCCAGGGAGATCGCGGCAAAGCCCACCGTCAGCCCCATCTGCACATACGCCAACCCAAAACCAGCCGCCATTCCCGCCGCGCTGCCCATGATTCCGATAAAGGCGCTTTCCAAAAGAAATAGCCGCACGACAAAGCTGTTGAGCGCGCCCAAGCATTTCAACGTGCCGATTTCCCGGTAGCGCTCGGTCACGCTCATGAAAACGGTATTCGTCACCCCCACAAAGCACAAAAGTCCGGACAAGACCAGAAGAAGCATCATGCGTTCGCTCTGGCGCGCTTCGCTTTGGGGATCGTTTGACGCCGCCCCAGCGTGTTCGAGCGCGGCCTGAATGCGCACGTCGTCGCTGGCGCGCAGATCGCGCAGCATGCCGTGGTGACTGAGCGTCGAGACAAAAAGGGCCACGACGACCGCGATGCTCGCGAACACCAGCAGAAACCGGCCGCGCCGGTTCTTGACGCTACGCCAACACATCTCGACGGTGCGTCCCCACGGCAGCGAAAGCCGCCCGCGCCCCATTTCGCCAAATATCGCGCTTGGGGCCATGTCGGCTCGTGCGCGTCTCATGCGCCTGCCTCCTTGCCTCGTTCCAGCCTCCCTAAAACGGCAACGTTCTTGTGCATTGCGCGATCAAAGCGAGGGCGACGGCGATCATCCCGGAAAGGCCGACCCCGCATGCAAACCCCGCCGCCGCCACGGGAATATAGCGATTCCACCGCTCCGCGCCAAACTTCCGGCTGAAATAGTAGCGGCTGGCCAAGGCCCCCAACAAGAGCGGAATGCCCGCGTGCAGGGGCTGACCAACGCCCGCCACAAGGCCATAGAAAAAAATTAGCGGCATGTTCCAATAGGCCATGCACGAGTAGATCGCGACTCCAATGGCGCCAGCTCCCGCGATGACGGCGGGGCTAATGGCTTGGAGCAACAGCGAATCGGAGGAGCTGTTGGCCGTGAAAATCAAGCAAGCTTGACGCGCCGCCACGGGCCACAACCGGGCCGCAAAGGGAAACTGATCGGAAGGTATCTGATTCAACTTCCAGAAAAACCACCAAAAGAAAAAGCTGCATACAATGACGATGGGAGTCATGAGCAGTTCGGCTTTGATCAGCGAGGTGAATTTTGTGCGCGTCAGCTCAAGCTCCCGAAAGCGCTGCGCCACCGGCCCCATATCAAACAGAGGAATCGGCGCAAACCAGATGTCGATGCCTCGATATCCACTCGTGATGAAAGCCGTTTCCCGGAGAAAGGGAACGGTCAGGGGCTGTCCCGTAAGCCCGATGAGCCTGGCGGAAATATACGAATTGAGGGGCGTCCAGAGAAACCCGAAAAGCACGATGATGATCCATGGAAAGCCGGGCACAAGCATCAGGGATATCGCACAGAAACCGCCAAGACCTATGATCGCCAAGGCGACGGCGACCCATAACGGCATGTCGCCTCGTTCCCGGCTCGGCCGACGCAACAAGGAGGCGTCAGCGGATCGTTCGCCCGCATCGCCGGATTCCGGCGCGGCGCGGAGAGCGCTTGAAGATCGCATACGGACGAGAAACATCCGCCCCATGCTGAACAAGCCAACCCCCGCCACGGACGCCGCCAGTCCGATGGTCACGCTCATCCAAAAATCAAAACTGAGCACCATCTGATTGACAAGCAGGCTTCTGCCCGGACTCCAGTGCTTGAAGACGCCCAAATGCAGCAAAATGGGATTCCCAAACACACTGGTCAGCAAGATGGCCGTTACAATGCCAAGGATGAGACGGAAAGGCAGGATCATGCCGGTCATGAAAACGACGGCGTCGAAGCTTATCGAAATGAGACTGCCCGGAAGAACCCGCTCCACGCTGCTGGTGAAGTCGATGAAGGGAATCGGCAGGAGCATGATGGGTTTACTCATGACAAGTCCCGTGGCGACCGGGATTAAAACGTACAGCGCCCCAAAGACAATGCCGAAGGTGGCCCCCACGCTGAATACGTTCCAGCGCCACGAACGCCTGCCCGCCGCGACGCCCTTTTCACGATCGGTCGACTCGGCAAGCGCCGTGGCGCCTTGCGCTGCGATCGCGGCAAGCGGAAACGGCAAGCGCTCGCCGTCCGAGGTGATGCGAAACATGATGTATCCGAGTCCAAACCACGTGAAGCGACCCAGGAAATAACTGATGAGCATGATGCCCATCGGCGCGAGCGCGCCCCGCGA
>JAKJDA010000280.1:4086-4341 GCA_022706165.1 Candidatus Hydrogenedentota bacterium
CACCACCATTGGCGATCGAGCAAGTCGCGTCCGAGAATCGCATGCGAGTCCGCTGGCGGCGCCACCCAATCGGGTATGGAAGCGGCGATGGAGGTCGTTTGAGGCGATTGGAGAAGATACTGGTTCCAGATAGAACCAGCGACGGGGCCGCCGGCAAGAGCGAGATTGACCAATTGGACCGCGGCGATGGAGGAGGCGACATAGAACAGCACATACACCTCCTGGCGCCGAAGGTGCGCGAAACTCCGCCGGGAG
>JAKJDA010000281.1 GCA_022706165.1 Candidatus Hydrogenedentota bacterium
GCCGCTGTGCCTGGACGTGTTCCCGGACCTGCCGGATGGTGACGTGTCGATCAAGTGCGACGCGGAGAAGATCACCGTCCGCGTCGGGCGGTACAAGTCCAAACTCACCGGCCTGGGCGCGGATCAATACCCGGTGATAGAGCGCCTCCAGGTGTACGACCAGATCACCATGGAGGCGGAACAACTCGCCAGCGCGATCCGGTTTCTCCTCCCGGCTACCTGCCAGGATAAGTCACGCTTCGAGTTGGATGGCATTTTCTGGGTGCTCGAAAAACACCGCATGGAGTTGGTATCCACCGATGGGCGGCGTTGCGGCTTGGTGGTAGGGGAATATTCCGAGGACGTTTTCATCGACAAGCATGAGGCGCTGGTCTCCACGCACACGTGCGAGACGCTCCTCAAGACGCTGCCTAAATCCGGCGTTGTTATCGTGCGCTTCGCGCCGCGCCGGATCGAATTTGACATGCCCGGCCAAGTGATCCAAGCGAATTTGCTCACGCCCAATTTCCCGCAGTACAACCGCATCATCCCGGATGAGCAGTTTCCCGAGTTTACGGTCGAGCGCAAGCCAATGATCGAGGCGCTGCGCCGCGTCGCCAAGGTGACGGACACGGAACTCTGCAAGGTGCGCATGGCGTTCAACGGCTCGCTCATCACGCTCGACGGCGAGTACAGCGACAAGGGCGCGGAGGGCGAGGAACAACTTGAATACAAACCTCTCTCTGACGAGACGCTTCCCGAAATGCTCTTCAACGTCCATTACATGTTGGATCATCTCACGGCGTTCAAGGGCGACGCGATCAAATTCGCCGTCTGCCAGCGCAAACCGATCATCATCACATGTGACGAGGAGCCGGATCGCAAGGCGGTTGTCATGCCGATCCGTCCGCAAGAGGAGGATGAAGCATGAGCCAATACGTAACTCGGTGCGGCATCTGCTCGAAGACGCTCTTTTTCGACACGCCCGAATACCCCAGCCCGACGCTCTGCCAGCCGTGCGTGGTGCAGGCCATCCAGAGCCACCAGAAGTGCGAGACGAAAAAGGATGACCTCTACGCCGAATTGGATGAAATCAAGAATTCGGCGAATGAGGCGATAAACGCGGCGGAAACCATACATTGCAAGATCAAAGAGGTGCAAGGACGGCTGGAAGAATGAGGGTGATCCACGACAAGAAACGCGGGTGCGGCTGGCGCAAGAAAGGCGGTCTCTATCTCGTCGCCGACAATCTCCTGTATCCGTGCGGGAAATTGCCGCTACCGCTCACCGTTTGCCCCTGCTGCGGCGCGGGTATCAAACCGGCGCGTGGATGGACGTGGGTTGACGGCGACAAACTGTTCGCCCACGTCCCCTGTCCCTACGACGAGAAGGGCAACGATAGTTGCCGATGCTTGCTGGCGTGGCCCGTGGGCAAGTGCGGCCTGCTGTGGGTAGGGGAGTCGTTCTATCCGACTCCCCAAGGCTTCTGCCGGGAAGTCGAGCGCCAGGGTGTTTCACGGCGCGTCTACAGCCTGCCCGAGAAGTTCATTCCCGGACACACGCCCGTTCTGCTCGCCCACCGGCGCGCCGTGCGCGAGACCGATCCGGCGACGGGTGAAGTCACGTTCAAGCCGGGCATCTTCGCGGCGTTCCGGCCCAGCGAAGTGCAGTACCTTACGCGGGGCGACGAGTCGCCCGAAGAACTGGCGCGCATGGAGGCGCGTGGCATCACGCCCGTGCGCATCGTGCGGGAAAACGCCGATTTACTACAATGCAATCTTTTCTCGGACGTAGCCTATTGACTTCGTCGATAAAAAAGTGAAAAAAATGAGAAAAGCCTATTGATAATGCGCAAAAAAGCGCATATAATGCGCAATATAAACCGCAAAAATGAGAAAACGCAGTGCAATGAACGACCAAAATCTAATGCAAGAATTTGGGCGGCTGGTCCGGCAAACCCGTAAGAACCGGAAAGTCTCCGCCGCGAAACTCGGGAACGATCTAAACCTGAGCATCGCGACCATCTACAAAGTGGAGAAGGGACAATATACCCACTTCTTCACCCGGCGCCGCATAGCCCAGTGGCTTGCGGGTCTTTCAGAGGAATTATCCGCCGTCGGTGAAAGATTTGCAAGTATTTTATAAAAAAGCGCATAGAAAAATGAAATTCCTAACCAATCGGGATGTTGCGCTTGCGCTTCAGGTGACGATTCGGCGCGTAAATAGGCTTCTCCGGGCCAACCAGATACGTCATGTGCGCGTGAGCGTCGATCCCGCCACCTGGCGTATCCGGGAGGCTGACCTTCAGACGTATCTCGACAGCCGGACGGTCGAGGCGGCGCAGCCCAGGACGGCGCGGAAACCACGGCAACAACAGGACCGGATGCCGGTCCTAAAACTCAAAGACCTTCTCAAGGAGGTAGCGTGATGAACGGGCAAAACGGGCAAGAAGTAGTGCGCGGAATGAGGGCGGTCCTGAGCGGACCGGCCATCCACAACAGCGAGGAACTGCTAACCGCCGATGCGATCCGCAAGGTGTTGGAGGCGATCAGCACGATCCCGGAGCGCCAGGTCGGCAACGTCTTCGCGGCGGTGCAGGCGATCCGGCGGACCGCCCAGGGCGAAACGGTGGCGGAAATCAAGGCGCAAATCGACGAGCGCGATCGCATGAAACGGGAACGGGCGCGGGAATCAAAACGCCGCGTGTGGGGCATGATCCGGCGGTTCGGACCCGTCGGAATCGAGTAACCGGGAACAGAAATCCGGGCGGTCTCCTCACGGGCGGCCGCCCGGCATAACCAAACAACCGCCCGCGAGTAGCACTGTAATCCGCAAACTACAGGCTACTCCGCAGGGCAAAAAACACAAGGAGGAATGTCATGCCTACGTTGTACGAAATCACGGAAGAGTACCGGGACATCTTCGCCCTGCTGGAGGAGTCAGAGGGCGAATGGACTCCGGAAATCGCGTCCCGCGTCGAAGCCCTGGATGGCGAGTATGACCAGAAAATCCAAAACATCGCGCTGTTCATCCTCGACCTGGAGGGTGAGCAAAAGAAAATCAAGGACGAAATCTCCCGCCTCAACGCCCGCATGATTACGGCCAAAAAGAAGGCCGAATCACTGTCCAAGTACCTGCTCTCAAGCCTGGAATTTTCCGGGCGCAAGGTCAAAACCACTCTCGTATCCGTATGGGCGCAGAACTCCCCGCCTGCCGTGGTAGTCGATGACCTGGCGGCTTTACCCGACTTTTTTAAGACCGCCACGGTCAAAACCTCTCTCGAACGTATCCCCGAATCGTTACGCGCTCTCGCTACCGTCGAGCCGTCCAAGACGGCGATCAAGGAAGCAATCGACGGCGGAGAGACGGTTCCCGGAGCGCGGTTTGAGTTCCGCAAACACCTGCGGATCAAGTAAGGAGGCTACGGACATGATGCCCACATACAAGATCGTGATTTACGACGTGTGCGAGGACGATTCCGCCCGCGTGGCTGACATGCTGCGCGACGCGGCGGACCGGATCGAGGAATCGGACGCGGACAAGCGGATCGAGTGCAGACTCAAGCGCGGACATGTGACGCTTGAGATGCAGACGGTTTAGGAGGCCGATATGAGCGAAACCAACGGAAAACCGAACATATACCAGCGGATCATTTCCGTGATGAAGGGAGTGAGGTACGTCCAGAAGGAAGACCGCAAGGTCAATAACCAGTACACCTTCGTATCCCACGACGCGGTTGTCGCTGCTATACGCCCGCATCTGGAAGAGCATGGATTGGCGGTTATTCCGACCGTGCTCAAATCGAAGCAGGACGGCAACCGCACCGTAATGATGGTTCGGGTAACCCTCGTCAACTCTGACAATCCAGAGGAAACAGTCTCGACTGATTCGGTAGGCTACGGGATCGATCCGCAGGACAAGGGACCAGGGAAGGCTTATTCATACGCCTATAAAAACGCCCTGCTGAAACTCTTTGTGCTGGAGACAGGCGACGATCCCGAACGCGACAACATCGACTATAAGGCCAACGGCGGCGCATCGAAAAAGCCTGCCGCAACCCAAGCGCCAGCACAAAACAAGCCGACGAATGGCGGCGGCAACGGAGAGGAGCAGTCAGCGTCGAGCGAAGTAGAGAAGGAACTCAACAAACTCGCCGTCGAACTGTTCGGCGAAGTAAACCATGCGCGGCGCGTTGCCAACAAAAAAGGCTTCGTGGTGTTTGAGGACTTCGCCAAAGCCTTCCGCAAGCACTGCGTGGAAGCCAAGACGCCGGGCATCACGCTGAAAAAACTGTCCGCGATCCGGTCGCACAAGGAAGCGGCTGTCAACGTGATGGTGCAGTTGCCGATCGAA
>JAKJDA010000282.1 GCA_022706165.1 Candidatus Hydrogenedentota bacterium
CATATGAGCTGTTACGGGTACCCGCGTTTGACGACGCCGTATATGGATCGCGTCGCGGCGAAGGGCGTTTTGTTCGAGAATTCCTTCAGCGCGTATATTCCGACGACGCCCGCCTATGCGTCGATTCTGACCGGAAGGGACGTCATAGGATCGCAGCAGGTCGGCCTTTCTCCCAAGGGGCCGTTGGACGAGAGCCATCCTACGCTGCCGGAAATCCTGCGTGCCGCCGGATATCGCTCGACGTGCGTCGGCTTCGACGGCGGGTTCTATCGCGGGTTCGACGAATACCTAAACTTCGAGGGCTGGTTTTCATGGGAAGAACGTCCCGCGCGCAAGGCGGAGAACCTGAATGCCGTCGCCATTCCCGCGATGGAGAAGATGCACAAATCGGGCAAGCCATGGCTGTTGTTTTTGCGTCACATGGACCCGCATTCGCCGTATATGCCGCCGCCGCCCTACGACACGATGTTTTATTCAAAAGACCCTTGCGACAAGAAGAACAAGTCGATGAAACCGGTGTTCGCGTTCAAGCCGTTTGCCGAGTTTCTCAAATCGTGGATGCCGCCGAACGTGACGGACAAGGATTACGTGATCGCGCAGTACGACGGCGAACTCGCGTACATGGACGCCTGCATCCAGCGCATCCTGACGCGCGTCGAGGAACTCGGCGCGGAAGAGGATACGCTGGTCGTCATCACCGGCGATCACGGCGAAACACTGTATGACCACGATATTTATTTCGACCACCATGGCCTGTACGAGCCGACGCTCGTCGTGCCGCTCATTTTTTATTGGCCTGGCAAGACTCCGGTTGGCGTCCGCAGCAACGCCTACACGCTGCACGAAGACCTCTTGCCGACGGTCCTCGACCTGTGCGGACTCAAGAAGTTCGCGAAAGGTGCGCGCTTCGACGGCAAGTCGAACGCTCCGTTTTTCACCGGTACGCGAGGGACCCACCGCTCGGAGTTCTACATCACGGAATGCACGTGGATGCGCAAGCACGGTTGGCGCACGCCGATATGGAAGTTTTGGGATGCGCTTGAGCCCGATTTTCACGGCAAGCCGCCGGTCGAACTGTACAATTTGATCGAAGACCCGGAGGAAGCGAACAACCTCGCGGAAAAGGAGCCGCAAATCGTTGAGGCCCTCCGTGCGCGCATGCATGCGTGGATCAAGAAACGCGAACGGCAAGTGGGCAAAGCCAACCCGATCCATATGTACGAGATTGGAACGGATAATAAGCTCGGCTCTATCGCTACGGCCAAGAAGTTGCAATCGCGCGAGGACAAGGATTGACTGATCTGCGGTTGTCGACCAGGAAATGGAGTTTTCAAGGCATGGATTTTATCGCCGAACGAATGAGCCATATTGACGCCAGCGGGATTCGCAAAATTTTTGCGTTGGCGGCGAATATGAAAGACCCGATCAACTTGAGCATCGGGCAGCCGGATTTCGATGTCGCGGAGGACGTGAAGGAAGAAGCGATCGCGCAGATTCGCGCGGGCTTCAACCAATATACGCAGACGTGGGGCATCGATGAATTGCGGAAAGAAGCTTCGGTTTACTATCAACGTCGTTTCGGCGCGCCGCTCGAAAATGTGATGATCACCAGCGGCGTGTCGGGCGGACTTTTCCTCGCCTTGATGGCGACGATCAATCCGGGCGACGAGGTGTTGTTCGGCGATCCGTATTTCGTGATGTACAAGCACCTCGCAAATTTGCTGGGCGGCGTGGCAAAGCCTATTAGCACGTACCCCGACTTCAAACTGAAAGCCGCCGACGTCGAAGCGGCGATCACGCCCAAGAGCAAGGTCCTCATCGTGAATTCGCCGTGCAACCCCACGGGCGTCTCGTTGACGCGCGAGGAAATGCAGGAGATCGCCGAAGTCGCCAAGCGCCACCATCTCCTTGTGATCTCGGACGATATTTACGAGCAGTTCAGCTACGACGCCGAACCCGCGACCTTGGCGGGGCTGCTGGACCATGTCATCGTCCTCAACGGGTTTTCGAAAATGGCCGCGATGACCGGGTGGCGCGTGGGATTCGCCGCAGGACCCGAGCGCATCATCCAGCAGATGAATACGCTGCAACAGTACACCTTCGTGTGCGCGCCGTCGTTTGCACAAAAGGCCGCCGTCGTTGCGTTGAACTCGCCCATCACGGGAAAGATCGACGCCTATCGCCGCAAACGCGACATCATCTTCAACGGCTTGTCGAAAAAGTTCGACGTGGTGAAACCCAACGGCGCGTTCTACATCTTTCCCGCCGCGCCCGGCGGCGACGGCGAGGCGTTCGTCAAGAAGGCCATCGAGAACAACACGCTGATCATCCCCGGCAACGTGTTCAGCGAACGCAACACGCATTTCCGCATCAGTTTCGCCGCAAGCGATGCGACGCTGGAGCGAGGCATTGAGGCGTTGAACAAGCTGGCGGAGAGCTTTTGAGGGGTTGAGAAAAGCGGACACTGCGATATAATCATTGAAGATACGTGGCCCCCTGGTAGTACGCGCCCCCTTTCATTGCGGGGTATGCCGAGCCCAGGGGGTATCTTGTAAGGTGGAATGTATGCCGACGGCTATTCTGATCGACGGTGATTTCTGTCTCCGAAGGTACCGGTACCTGTTTGGCGTACAACCTCCCAGCAAGGCGGCACACGACATTCACCGAATGTGCTTGGCCCTCTCGAATCGGCCTCACGAACAAAACGGGCAACAAGTCTGCGGCTTCCACTGAAAGAAAAGACCTTTATCGCATCTTTTTCTACGATTGCCCGCCTCTTTCGAAAAGAGCACACAATCCAGTTACTCAAAAGCCGATCGATTTCTCCACGACTCGCACGGCCGTGTGGCGATTAGAGTTTCACGACGAGCTTCGAAAGCGTCGCAAGGTTGCCCTGCGATTGGGGTACTTGAATGAGCGCAGCGGCCATTGGACGATTCGTCCGAAGATACTGAAGAGCCTCCTGGCGGGTGACAAGAGCCTCGCCGATCTGCAGGAAGATGACGTCACGTACGATGTGCAACAAAAGGGGTCGACATGCGCATCGGGTTGGACATCGCTGCGATGGCCTTTAAGAAGCAAGTCGACCAAATTGTGCTCGTATCTGGCGACAGCGATTTTGTGCCCGCCGCAAAGTTGGCGCGCCGAGAAGGAATTGATTTTATCCTCGATCCTCTCTGGGCTTCTATCCGCTCAGACCTCATCGAGCATGTGGACGGCATACGAACCGTTTGGCCGCGTACGTCGTCCGACGACAGAAGAAATGTCTCCCGGCCTTGACTCAGGGTTTGACATGCCCAGCATGCCGGGGCATAATGCGCGCAACATGCGCGGATGGATCGTTACGACGTCTAGACGCATGGTTTTTTGGTCGGAATGACGCGGCGGAGGGAATAGGCCATGCGGTGGGACATCGAGACGCAAGTGCCCCATAACTCGTACGAATATTTCGAAAAAACGCTCATCACCGAAAACGGTTTCCGCGAGTACGATGTGCGTTGGATCATCGGCAAGGAAATCAATCCGAATGGATTTGTCGTGCTGGGCAAGGCGTACGGCACGATGATGCAGGAAGTTCTGAAAGAGTCCGCGATTGTGGTCGGGCATGACTTTCGCTCGTACAGTCAGGACTTGAGTCGCTCGCTGATCGTGGGGTTGCTGTCGACGGGCGTGCGCGTGATCGATCTAGGCCTCACGCTGACGCCGATGGTCTATTACGGCCAGCACTATTTCAACTGCAAAGCGGGCATCCAGGTCACGGCAAGCCATAACGAAAACGGCTGGACGGGCCTCAAAATCGCGAACGGGCTTTCGTCCACGCTCGGGCCCGAGGGCATCCTGGCATTCAAGGAGTTCGTGAAGGGCGGCAAATTCATCTCGGGTCAAGGAACCTACGAGACGTTTGACGGCATCTATGGGTTTTACATGAAGGACGCCTTGCGCGGCGCGAAGCTGAGCAAGCCGGTTAAGGTGGTGTTGGCGGCGGGCAACGGCACGGCGGGACGCTATGCGCCGCAGGTGTTGCGTGAATTGGGCTGCGACGTGGTCGAACTCGATTGCACGCCGGATTGGGAGTTCAAGCGGCACAATCCGAACCCAGAAGATTTGTCGTTCTTGCACGACATCAGCCGCGTGACCAAGGAAAACGGCGCGGACCTCGGCATTGGCATCGATGGCGATGGCGATCGCGTGGGCGTGGTGGACGGTCTCGGGCGCGAGGTCTTCTCGGACAAGCTGGGGCTGCTCATTGCACGGTGGATTTGCCAGGATCATCCGGGGCGAAGCATCGTGATGGACGTCAAGAGCACGGGGTTGTTCCACGACGACGCGG
>JAKJDA010000283.1:0-3968 GCA_022706165.1 Candidatus Hydrogenedentota bacterium
ATGAAAGCAACTTCGCCGCGACGCCCAATCCCCCAATCACGCACGAATCACGCGCAGGAATTCTTCGGGGGCGACAATGCCTTGTTTGACTTTTTGACGGCACCGATCCGCCATTGTTTTCATTTTCCCGGACTTGGCGATTTCTTCCACGGGAGCATCGCTGGCTATCATGCGGCGGACCTCGGGAGTCACCTCCAGTATCTCAAAAATGCCGGTGCGTCCCTTGTTTCCCGTGTGATAGCACGTTTGACACCCCACGCCCTTGAACAGTTTTTTCGTGCTTTCAGGAAGCCCTATGGCTTTAATGAGGTTTTTGGGCGCGGCGTACTCTTTCTTGCACTGATCGCACACCTTGCGAACCAATCGTTGGCCCACGACTGCGGTCAAGGCGCTTGCGATCAGATAGGACGGGATTCCCATGTTCCGTAAGGTGCTGATGGCTTCAGGCGCATCGTTCGTGTGTAACGTGCTGAAGACCAAGTGACCGGTCATGGCGGCGCGAATGGCGATGCGAGCGGTGTCGACGTCCCGGATTTCTCCCACCAGCAACACATCGATGTCTTGACGTAGGGCCGCCCGAAGCGTGTTGGCGAACGTGACGCCGATATCGTTGTCGATCTGCACCTGGTTGATGCCGGAGAGCTGGTACTCGACCGGGTCTTCCAGAGTGACGATACTATCGGTCATCACGTTTTTTTGATTGAGAGCCGCGTAGAGAGTCGTTGTTTTTCCGCTTCCGGTGGGTCCCGTGACCAGGATCATGCCATATGGCTGTTCGACGAGTTTAGTGAGACGTTTCTCGTCTTCCGGCTCTAGCCCAAGGTCGCGGATGCCGGAGAGAACGGAACTCTGGTCGAGCAGCCGCAACACCACCCTTTCCCCCAGATAGGTGGGCAACGTTGCGACGCGGATGTCGTATTCCATGTCGCCGATGTCCATGCTGATATGCCCGTCCTGAGGCCGCCGGTTTTCGGTGATGTCCAATTCAGACATGATTTTAACGCGCGAAATGACGGCCGGTTCGATGTCCTGAGGAATGCTCATGACATCGTGAAGCACCCCGTCGATTCGGTACCGCACCCGCATTTCCGGATCTTGCGGGTCGAGGTGAATGTCCGTGGCGCCCGAATTCACGGCGCCCTCGATAATGGTGGAAACGAGTTTCATGACCGGCACGCCGGAGGCCTGTTCCGCAATTTCTTCGAAGCGGTTTTTGCCGTTTTTTTCTTTCTCGATCATGGGTGCACCCTTCTCCGGCATGATAGCCGTTACAATTTCTTTCTTCAGGTTTGGCTCCTTGACGCGCTCTTTTTTCTTTTTTTCCACGGTCGCGGGCTCTGGTTTTGGCGGAGGGGCCGTTTCTTTTTTTGAAGGCAATCCAATGCCTTTGCTTCGGGGCATTCGGTATCGTTTTTTGATTTCTTCGGTGATGTTCGTGACATTGGTCATGATGGCGTGGACGCGTTTGTTGAGAAGGACCGACAAGTCCGCCAAGCTTTCGCGCACTTGAGGATGAGCCACGAGAACGGTGAGCCGGTCGCTTTCGATGCGGATCGGAATGATCTGATAGCGGCGCGCAACGTTTTCGGGAACGACCTCGAGCGCTTCCCGATCGCTGGGAGTTTTTTCCAGTTCGGCGAATTCCATGTTGTGCTGGCGGCTGAGCGCAATGCCGATGGTCCGTCCCGTTACGAGACCGCGATTCAATAGAATGTTGCCAAGAAGACGCCCATTTCGCTTTTGTTCCTTCAGCGCCTCGGCGAGCTGTTCCTCCGAAATGGCCTTCATTTCAACCAGCGTGCGCCCAAGGGCGGAATGCTCTTCCCGGACGGACTTGGGGTAGATTTCATACCGGAAAATGTCATCCAGCACGGAAAAGGATATTTTTTTGTGCTGGATGAGTTGACGGTACCAAGGAATTCCGCTCGTCTTCTCGTGCGCGCGGGCTTTGTCCAGCTCTTCGCGCGTGATGACTTCTTTTTTGACGAGCGCCTCGCCCGCGTCGCGTTGCCGTTCGCTGCCAGACATGCTTGCCTCCTTCCGTGCGGCCTGCCCCCGCCCTATCGCCCGAACGGGGCCGCCCCATTTTCCGGTCATTATAAGAGCGCGTCGTTCCCTTTGAAAGTTTCCAGGCGGCTATCACCGCGACGATTCGCTCCGGATGTATTCCAAGATGCCCCGGGATATTCCCTCGGCGATTTTCTGCCGGTTCGCGGCGTTTTGGAAGGTTTCCTCGGCGGCGGCATCCTCGATAGTTGCCGGTTGCAACAACGCGCTGGGGCAGCTGGTTTGCTGGATCACCAAGGAGCCCGTCGAAGCTACGGAGAGCTTTCCCACGTTTTGGGCCAGCGCCTCGGCCAAGCGTTTTCCGCGCACGCTGGAATGATAGTGACCGGCAAACGCGGACCGCCGATTCGGATTGGACTCGCCGGCGTTCGTGCGCGGATCGCGGAACGGGCCGAATGAAATGCATACGTAGAGTTCGGCCTGGAATTGTTCCGAGAGGGCAACGCGCTGCATATCGCTCATGTCCGCATCGGTGTCGCGCGTCAAGGCGATCTCCGCGCCGGCCTGTGTCAACCAGGCGGCGGCCCGTCGCGCCACGTCCATATTGATATCGCATGCCCGAACGCCCGATGGCCCTACGGCGCCGGGAACGCGGCCGCCATAGGCCGGATCGATCGTGATTTTCTTGCCGATGAGAACGCCGTCGTATGCGGGCTGGAGAAGCAGATCGGTGTGGGGAGCGACGAGCTTCGCGTTCAATGGCTCGTATCCGTTGGCGCGGACGACGCAGGTCGTGATGGCGTTGGAGATGGCCGCCCAGCCTTCCGGGGCGCCGGCGGCGGCAATGCGGCCATCGGCTTCGACATAGATGCCCGGGATGGGCCTTTGCGTGCGGGCGTTGCGGACGCGGATCGTCTTGAAAGCGTCTCCGCGCGTCAGCGGAAACGATTCGCGCAGCGATCCGCATGTGATCGTGAGGGCGTTGTGGCGCGAACCGGGTTTGAGATAGAACCGGACTGTGCCGTCGATGGTCTTTTCCGAGGCTCCGGCTTCGTTGCAGGCGACGGTGACGCCGTCGGCCACGGGCATCCCAAGGGAATCCGTCACCGATACGCAAGCCATGGTTTGGTTGGCGGCGCTGGCTTCTTGAGGGCCCTGCTGAAAGGCGAGCCGGGCCGGCGGACGGTTGATATCGATGTCGGTGGCGTATAGAAACGCGACGCCCGCAGGGTTGCGTCCTTGGACGGTTAGCCGCCCCTTGCCGTTTGGAAAGGGACGGGCAAACGCCCATTCCACGGCTTCGGCGCGCGTGACGGCGTGTCCCGGCTGGAGGAGTTGATTCAGACGGGCCTGAACCGTGCCGGGATCGATGGTCGGCCCGGGCGCGAGACGCAGCACGGTTTTGTGAACGCCGGAACCGTCCAACTCCGTCGTGGCCCCCTCCAATACGCGCGGGGGTTGCTTGGCGAAATATTGCAAAATGCCGGCGGCGATCGCCTCCGCTTCTGCGCGGACGCCATCTTCAGACGCAAGAAAACGCGCACTCTTCGCATCCGTCAAATAAAACGACTCAAGCAATACGGAGGGCGTCTCGGATTCGCGCAACACCTTGTAGTTGCCGGGCAGAAGACTTTTGGCGGCGGCGTCGCGGCGAAGGCGGCGGGCGAGTTCCCACGTGAGGCTTTGGGCAAGATCCATGCTTGGGCCATCGTCAGACATGTTGTAATACACTTCAAGATCGTCCCGGGAATCCGGGAAACCATTGGCGTTGTGGTGGATGCTCACGAATATTTCGGCGCCTGCCTTGTGGGCGATCGCCGGCCGGGCGGCCAAATCCGCCGCGAGGGAAGACTCGTCAAGCGCCGTATCGGTTTCGCGCGTCAAGACGACCGTGGCGCCGGCGTCGGCCAGGAGGCGTTTCAAGCGAAGCGCGACGTGGAGGTTTACGTCGCATTCGCGCA